>JAWVYT010000489.1:0-2379 GCA_033722595.1 Longimicrobiales bacterium | reverse complement strand
TCCGTCGAGGTCCTCTATGCGGTGGTCCACGGCGGGCTGCCCTGGACGGAGTACGTGTTCCGGTGGGCGCCGGCCACGCTCCTGGGCAACGTGATCGGAGGCGTGGCGCTGGTTTCGGCGCTGAACTACGCCCAGGTCTTCGCGGGTGGGGGTCGGCGCACGGACCGGGTCCCCGCCGTCAAGCAGAACGGGCCCTGGGACTTGCGCTGAGCTCCTCCAGCGCCCGGCGTACGTAGACGGGGACCATGGCCCGGCGCCACTCCGGGTCGACGATGCTGTTGGTCAGCGGACGGCACTGCTTGTGGGCCTGCCGGGCCACCGCGTCGATGGTCTCGGCGTCCAGCGGCGAGCCCACCACGTCGTCGAGCCCCGTGACCTCCCGGGGCCGCGAGCCCAGCCCCGACACGACCAGCCGCAGCGAGCGCACGGCCCCGCCCTCCAGCACTCCGACGACGCCCATGTTCAGCACCGGGAAGTCGATGGAGGCCCGTGGCCGCAGCTTCCGGAACGCCATGCGGGTCCCGGCGGACGGGAGCGGCACACGGATCCGGGTCACGACCTCGCCGGGCTCGAGCACCGTGTTCGAGATCCCATCAGGCACGAAGAATTCGTCCACGGCCACCGACCGCTCGCCGTCCACGGACGCGACGTCCACGGTCGCGCCCAGGGCCCAGAGGACCGGTGGGGTGTCCGCCGAGTGGGCCGCGACGCACTTCTTCCCGACCTGCGTCACGTGGCAGGTGTCCCCGTCCTTCTTCAGGCAGAACCCCAGCGACCGTCGCCAGAAGTAGGTCTGGTTGTAGTACGTGCACCGGGTATCGAGACAGAGGTTCCCGCCGAGCGTGCCCATGCTCCGCAGCTGGGGGCCCGCCACCTGACCGGCGGCATCGGCCAGGGCCGGCAGGTGGGAGCGCACCAGCGGGTGACCCGAGACGTCGGCCAGGGAGACGCCGGCGCCCATCACCAGCGCGTCGCCCTCCACGTCGACCCCGCGGAGCTCGTCCACGCTCCGCAGCGAGACCAGGTGCTCCGGCTCGTGGAGCCGGTGCTTCATGTTGGGGATCACGTCGGTCCCGCCCGCGATGAGCATGGCGCCGTCCCCCAGCTCGGCCAGGAGCCCGACAGCCTCGTCGACCGTGCCGGGGCGGTGATACTCGAAGGGCGGGAGCCGGAGCATGGCGGTCGGTTATCCGATGGGACCGCTCAGCAGCTGACGGCTCCGCTCCACGACGCCGCCCGGCAGCCGATCGGTCGCGGTCACGGGCGCCACCCACACCGGCCAGTGGTACCGGGCGCTGATCCGGTCGGCCAGCCGCTCCGCCTCCTCCAGCGAGGGGAGTGCGCCTACTCTGAGCCGGTGGAACCTCCGGTCGTCGACGCGCGCCTCCGCGGTCCAGACCGGCAGCGCCTGGCTCCGCAGTCGGCCTGCCCACTCCCGGGCGGTGGCGACGTTGATGAAGGCCGCGACCTGGACGGTGTAGAGCGCACCTTCCGTCCCGCCGCCCGGGGGCGCTGCCGTTTCCGGCGCGGGCGTCGACGGCTGCCGGGCCGGGTCCGGCTCGGGCTGTGGCGAATCGCTCCGGGCGGTGGGCTCGGGCTGCGGGGTCGCCGCCTCGCTCTGCGGCTGTGGGTCTCCCGGCGTCTGGTCCGGCGTCTCCGGCTCGTCGCCGCCGCACGCGGCGAGCATCACGGTCACGGCAAGGGCTGTCAGCAGGCGCATTGGCTCCTCCATGGACATCGAGTGGCGCGGGAGAGCGCAAGGGCCGCCGCGCGTCGTGGCAAGGTACGGGGTCCCCCCGTCGGCGGCCATCACCGGACCCGCTCGGTGAGCTCCGCCGCCGGCGTCCGGTCCTTCGGCTCCGGGGTCTCGGCCGGCCGGCCGAGGAACACGAGGGCGGCCAGCCGATGGTCGTCGGGTACGTTCAGCGCCGATCGCAGCGAGGGCTCGCCCATGACCGCGCCGGTCTTGATATGCGTCCCCAGCCCCCGCCCGACCGCCGCCAGGCTCAGGTTCTGTATGGCCATGAACGCCGTGGCGTAGTCTTCCTCACGGATCTCCGGGTCCTGGTTCTCGTGGACCAGCACCCCGATCATGACGGGGACGCTCAGGGTCCGGCTCACCACCCGGTCCTTGATGTCCCGGGCGACCTCGGCGTCGTCCACGTTCTTCGCCTTCCGGCCGGCCAGCGCCGTGGCGTACGCCCGCTTGCCCGCCTCGCCCATGACCCGGAACCGCAGCGGCTCGGTCATCCGGTGGTTGGGCGCCAGCACCGCGAGCTCCAGGAGCTCCCGGATCGTCTCGTCGGGTACCGGGTCGTCGGTGTACTCCTTCACCGAGACCCGGCGTCGGATCGCTTCGTCTACGTGCATGGCTCCGGG
>JAWVYT010000488.1:0-2392 GCA_033722595.1 Longimicrobiales bacterium | reverse complement strand
TGCTACCAGAATGACGACGAGGCGCATGCCTTCCTCCAGCTCCGTGGACTCGGTAATCGTTCGCTGCCCTGAAGTAGAGGCATGCCCGGTGCCCGACTCGTTCCGACTCGCCGTAAGTGACTAATAAGCAAGCGGTTATAGCTTTTTATCTCAAGTGCATTATAAACATAGAGATCGTGGCGGGATCCGGCCATTTGTTGCGAGGGCGCAACACAGGCGCGGTCAGCGCAGGGGCCAGGGGCTGGACTGGAGGGCGGCGGTCAGTGCCCGGAAGGCCCGGGACCGGTGGCTGATCCGGTTCTTCGCCCCGGCGGGGACCTCCGCGAAGCGGGCGTCGAGCTCGGGGACGTGGAAGAGCGGGTCGTAGCCGAATCCCCCGTCGCCCCGCAGCTCGGAGGCGATCGTTCCGCGCACGGTGCCGGTGGCCGTGAGGGCGCGGCCGTCGGGCCACGCGACGGCGGCGCAGCAGACGTAGCGGGCCCCGCGCGCTTCGTTGGGCACGCCCTCCAGCCGTTTGAGCAGGAGCTGGTTGTTGGCGCGGTCCAGCGCCTGGCCTTCCAGGTCGTCGCGGCCCGAGAACCGCTTGGTGTGGACGCCGGGGTCCCCGTCGAGGGCGTCGACGCGGAGCCCGGAGTCATCGGCCACGGTGATCCGGTCGAGCCGGCGGGCGAAGTAGCGGGCCTTGGCGATGGCGTTCGCCTCGAACGTGTCGAACGCCTCGATCCCGTCCTCTTCCGGGGTGGGCTCGATCCCCAGGTGGGCCAGCGTCTCCACGTAGAGGTCGAGGGGGTCGAGGATCTCCTGGATCTCGCGGGCCTTGTGCGGGCTGCGGGTCGCGAGGAGGAGCCGCCGGCCGGTCGGGCCCGCCTCGGGCGTGTCGTCGGTGTGGGGTGCCGCGGTCATGGTCGGCTAGCGCTGCAGGGCGTCGTGCTGGAGCGTGAACAGCCGGCGGATGCCGGTACCGGCGAGGTCGAGGAGCGCGTCGAGCTCATCACGGGAGAAGGTTCCGTGCTCGCCGGTGCCCTGCACTTCCACGAACCCGCCGCCCTCGAGCATGACCACGTTCATGTCCACGGCGGCGCCGACATCCTCTACGTACTCCAGATCGAGGCGGGGCTGTCCCTCCACGATGCCCACGGAGATGGCGGCGACGGACTCCCGCATGGGCGAGCCGTCGAGCTGGCCGTCCTCGACGAGCCAGCGGCAGGCGTCGGCCAGGGCCACGGCGCCGCCGGTGATGGCGGCGGTCCGGGTCCCGCCATCGGCGACGAGGACGTCGCAGTCCACGATGATCGTGCGCTCGCCGAGCTCCTCGAGGTCCATGGCGGCGCGGAGGGAGCGTCCGATGAGGCGCTGGATCTCCTGGGTCCGCCCACCGACCCGGCCCCGCTCCCGTGACGATCGGGTCTGGGTGGAGCGCGGGAGCATGGCGTACTCGGCGGTCACCCACCCCTTCCCGCTCCCTTTCCGCCATCCGGGCACGTCGGACTGCACGGAAGCCGTGCACAGCACATCCGTTCGGCCGAAGCGCACGCGGCAGGATCCCTCGGCGTACGGTGCCGCGTCGCGCTCGAGGGTCACATCGCGCAGGTCGTCGGCGTCGCGCAGGGCGCGGGGCGTGGGCTCAGGTCTCGGCACGGTTCTTCAGCCTCCGGATGATTTCCGTTGTCGAGCGTCCCTCCACGAACGGGAGGATCATGACCTCGCCGCCGGCCTCCTCCACCGCGGCGGCGCCCACGACCTGGTCGGGTGCGTAGTCGCCGCCCTTCACGAGCACGTCGGGCAGGAGGTCGGCGATGAGAGCCTGTGGCGTGTCCTCGTCGAACGGAGTGACCGCGTCGACGCAGCCGAGTCCGGCGAGGACGTACATGCGGTCCTCGAGCGCGACCACGGGCCGCCCCGGGCCCTTGAGCCGCCGGACCGAGTCGTCGGTGTTCACGCCCACGACCAGCGCGTCCCCCAGAGCCCGGGCGGCGTAGAGGTACTCCACGTGCCCGCGGTGCAGGATATCGAAGCAGCCGTTGGTGAAGACGACCCGCTGGCCGCGCGGTCTCCGGTAGAGGTCGAGCAGCTCGGCCCGGGCGAGGATCCGGGCCTCGGGGCCGGGCCTTCCTCCGGCCGCGTGCTCTCTGCTCACGACCACCGTGCCCGGGCGGTCTCCACCTCGGCGGCGCCGGGGTGGACGGGCAGCTTCTCCGGCTCTCCGCCGTCCCCCTCGCCTTCGCCGAAGAAGATCTTGAGCAGCGGCGGTGCGATGAAGGTGGTGAAGATCACCATGATGAGGATGGCGCTGAAGACCTCGGACGAGAGGATCCCGTTGCTGAGCCCGAGCTGGGCGAAGATCAGGCCGACCTCGCCCCGCGGCACCATCCCGATCCCGATGGCCGCGTGG
>JAWVYT010000487.1:0-2393 GCA_033722595.1 Longimicrobiales bacterium | reverse complement strand
GGCGGGAACCGGAGGGCGCTCTCGTCGTTCACGGCGAAGACCGCCTGCGGCTGCTCGGCCCGGAGGTCCTGCCCGAACTTGTAGCGCAGGTTCGATGTGGCGTCGCGCCGGGCGAAGACGGTGACCGGCCGCTCGCACAGGATGGAGCCGTGGTCGGTGGTCAGGACCACCTCGACGCCCTCGGCGGCCGCCTCCCGGAGGATCCGCAGCGCCGCGGAGCGCTCGAACCACTGGGTCGTCAGCGCCCGGAGCGCCGGGACATCCCGGGCCACCTCCATCAGGAGGCTCGACTCGCTCCGGCCGTGGATCAGCAGGTCCACGAAGTTGAAGACCAGGCTGATCACGCTGTCGGTCTTGAACGCGTTGCGGACCCGACTCTCCAGCTCGTCCGCCGACTCGTCGGTGAACACCTTCTCGTAGACGACGTTGACGTCCCGCCCCGTCAGCTTCTTCAGCTGGACCCGGAAGAGGTCGTCCTCGAACGCGTTGAGGCTCCCCTCGTCCCGCTCCCACCAGTCCGGATAGTCCTCGGCGATGGAGTCCGGGAACCGGCCGCTGAACAGAGCGTTGCGGGAGTACGGCGTCGCGGTGGGCACGATGCTGGAGTACAGCTGCTCGTCGATGTCGAACACGTCCGCCAGGAGCGGGAGCAGCGCCCGCCACTGGTCCAGGCGCAGACAGTCGATGATCACGAACAGCACCGGGCCGTTCCCCAGGCGCGGGACCAGCCAGCGGCGCACCACGTCCGTGCTCAGCGGCGGGCGCTCCTCCGGCTGCGGCCCGCCGTCTCCCTGCCCCCGCCGGCCCGCCTGAGCCCGCACCCAGCGGGGGTATTCCTGCTTCACGTGCTCGCCGAACTCCCGGCGCAGGTCGACCAGCAGCGCACGGACCGAGTCGACCAGCCCCGCCTCGCCCGCCCCCTCGAGCCGCAGCTCCCAGTTCACCAGCTCCGAGTAGAGCCGGAAGTAGTCCTGCCAGCCGCCGGCCGCGTCCTTCGCGCGACTGAGCTCGGCGAACCGCGCCGCGAAGTCCTGCGCCGCCCGCTGCTGCTGCAGCTGCGAGCCCTCCAGGAGCCGGGTGACCACCGACAGCACCTGGCGCGGCGAGGCCGGCTTGACCAGGTAGTCGTCCACGCGACGGCCGATCGCCTCCTGCATGGTCTGGTCCTCCTCCGACTTCGTGACCATGACCACCCGGATGTGAGGGTCCTCCCGGCGCAGCGCCGATAGGACGTCGAGACCCCGCCGGCCGGGCATCTGCTCGTCCAGCAGGACCAGGTCGTACGGCTCCCGACGGACCATCTGGAGCGCGTCATCGCCGTTCGTGGCGGTGTCCACCTCGTAGCCCCGCTGCCGGAGGAAGAGGAGGTGCGGCTCCAGCAGCTGCACCTCGTCGTCCACCCACAGAATCCGTCGTGCGCTCGCCATGCCGGTCAAGCTACGCCATCAGCCGGCGTCGGGATACCGAGCCCGGGCCAGTGCGACCTTCTCCAGCACCGCGTCGACGGTCACGCGACGCATCCCGTCCGCACGGTACTCCATGCTCGGCGCGTAGTCCTCATCGGGGTGGCGGGCGTACCCGTCCACGACCAGCTCCTCGTACTTCCGGTACGGCCCGTACCGCTTCGGGTTCGTGTAGCCGTAGAGGCCAACCACGGGCGTGTCCAGGGCCCGGGCCAGGTGCAGCGGCCCCGTGTCCGGGCTGATGACCAGCGCCGCGCCATCCAGGGTCCAGACCAGGCGCTGGAGATCGTCGCCCAGCGTGTCCACCACGTCCGCCCCCGTGCGCGACAGGATGGCGTCGGCCATCTCCCGCTCCACCGACGACGGCCCGCCCACGATCACCGGCCGCAGCCCGAAATCCGACTCCAGCGCGTCCAGCGTCCGCGCGTAGCCGTCCGGCGACCAGTTCTTCTCCGGCTTGCTCGTCCCTACCACGACGGCGGCGGCCGGCCGGTCCAGCCCTTCGAAGAACGCCGCCTGGGCCGCCCGATCTTCCGGACGGATCGGGACCCGCCACGCGACGGGCTCCGGATCCACGCCCAGGTAGTCGAGGAACTCCAGGTACTGGTCCTGGACGTGCTGGACGGGGTGCGACGGGATCCGGTCGTTCGTGACCAGCCAGTTCAGGTCCCGGGCCCGCGCCCGGTCGAACCCGAGCTTGACCTCCGCCGGCGTCAGCGCCGTGAGGATTCCCGCCTTCGCGTAGACCTGGAGCGCGAGCACCAGGTCGTACCCTTCCGGCACCCCGTCCCGCAGCAGCCGCGCCGCGTCCCGGAACGACCGCCAGGCCGCGAGCCCCTTCCGCCGCCGGAAGACCACGAACCGGTCCACCGCCGGATGGTCGCGGACCAGCCGGAACGGCACCGGCTGGATCAGCCACGTGATCCGCGT
>JAWVYT010000486.1:0-2394 GCA_033722595.1 Longimicrobiales bacterium | reverse complement strand
GTCCTGCTGGTGACCGCAGAAACCGGTTGACGATGCCCGGGGCCCCGATTACCTTTGGCCGTCTATTCCCGCGTAGCTCAGTTGGTAGAGCAGGTGGCTGTTAACCACCGAGTCGCTGGTTCGAGTCCAGCCGCGGGAGCTTCGCCGCCGGAGGTCCCGCGAGGGAGCTCGGCGGCTTTTTTTGGCCCCACCTCCGTTCTTGCACCATCCCGCCCCACGCACGCCCGCTCAGCACACGCGAGCGCCCCGGCCGCCAACTCAGATCTCAAGTCTCAGATCTCAAGTCTCAGATCTCAAGTCTCAGATCTCAAGTCTCAGATCTGTAGTCACCCGCTCCACTCGCCGCGGGCCACCGCGGGCACGAAGGCATCGATCCCGTCGGGCGGGAACTCCAGCGTCCGGCCCTCCTCGGCGCTCTGGTACGCGGCCATGAGCACCTTCACGACGTCGAGGCCGTCCTCGAACGTGAGCAGCGGCTCCTCGAGTCCCAGGAAGACGCGGGCGAAGTGGCGGTCCTCGGCCTGGTACCCGTACGCCACGGGCTCGTCGGCCACCACGGGCATGAGCCCGATCTCCGCGTTCTGCTTCTCCACCAGGTCCTCGCCCTCCTCTCCGAGCACGGCGCGGCTGAAGAACAGGTCCAGCCCGGAGTCGAGGGAGTTCCACTGCAGCGAGTACTCGGGGCCCAGCAGCTCCGCCGAGAGTCGGAGCCCCGGACCCACGTAGCTCCAGGAGGTGGTGGCCTCGCCGATCGCGGTCCCCCCGTCCGGCGTCTCGAACTCGATGTGCACGCTGGCGAAGTCCTCGGCGGGCGATGCGGTGTAGTCCACGCCGTCCATCCGCTCGCTCAGCACCTCGGCGTAGGCCGGCCGTGTCCATTTCAGGCTCGCGATGTGGCCGGTGATCCGGACGGGCCGCACGGTCGAGAGCGGCTGGCCGGGCTCGGTCAGGAGGTGGCGGACCACGAGCGCCGAGTGGCACATCATGTCGTTGAGCACGCCGCCGCCCTGAAGCCGCCCCTGCCAGAACCACGGCTCGTGCGGGCCGCTGTGCTCCTCGGCCGCTCGGGCCAGGTATGGCCGTCCGGTGGTGGCCGCGCCGCGGCCCCAGATCAGCTCGCGTCCCCGCTCCACCTGCGGCGCGAAGATCTGGTTCTCCAGGTAGCCGGTCCTCAGGCCGACCTTCTCGGCGAGCGCCACCACCTGCTTCGCCTCGGCGACGTTCCGGGCCAGCGGCTTCTCGCATGCGATCCCTTTCAGCTCGCCGCGCCCGCTTTCGATGGCGTCGACGATCTCCTCCATGTTCTCGACCCGGGCGTGGTTGGGGCCGGAGAGCCAGATCGCCTCGATGGCCGGATCGGCCACCATGTCGCCGATGGTGGCGAACGGCCGGGCCTCACCCACATCGAGCTGCCGGGCCAGGGCGGCCGCCGACTCCCGGTGCTCGGCCGTGGGGCTCCAGAACCCGAGCACATCCGCGTCCCGCACGCCGACCCAGCTCCGGAGGTGGAACCGGGCGTTGAAGCCCGTCCCGATGAACCCGACCCCCAGCCGTCGGCCTACGCCCGGCCGGCTGCCGGCGCCCGCTCCATCGCCGCTCCGTACCGTCGACTCCTGCTCCGCCATGTTCACTCCTCCTCGTAGCTGACCCCGAGGTGGCGGCACGCCTCGGGCGGGCAGCCGTTCCACTCGGTCACGTACGTGTTGCCCCGGTAGTCCAGGTCCGCGATCCCGATCCGGCTGGTGTAGAACCCGCTGGCCACCAGGTCGCGGAAACGGTTGAAGAACTCCACCCCCGCCTCTACCTCCGGCGCCGCCCGGTCCGGCCACGCGAGGGCGTCCAGGAGCCCGGCCCGCTGCTCTTCGGACGCCTCCACGAACACCACGCCGTAGCGGGCGCGGCTCTCGTCGTCGAGCCACGCGAGCCCGCCCCGGATCGGGACCCGCAGGCTCTCGCGGTCGTCCACCGTGAAGTCGATGAACTCGGGTACGCCGGCGTCGGTCGCGCTGCCGGATCGGTCGTCCCTGGGGATGATCATGTCGGCCAGGACCCGGACGGTCCGCCACTCGGCGGGCGTGAAGAAGACCGGGTCGTAGCTCCCCTGCAGCACCGCCTGCTCGGCGGCCACCGCCGCCCGGCGGACCGCCGGCGGCAGGCCCGCCCGCAGCGGCTCCGGCAGCGCCGCGGACAGCGACGCCGCGCCCAGGACCTTCAGCGTGTCCCGTCGTGTGAAATCGCTCACAGCGCCCCCCGGCCCATCTGGTCCACGATGTAGTCGCTGGTCCGCATGGACAGCGCCATGATCGTCCATGTGGGGTTCTTGTCCGCCTGCGAGACGAACGGCCCGCCATCGGCCACGAACAGATTCTTGACGTCGTGGGCCTGGCCGAACCC
>JAWVYT010000485.1:0-2394 GCA_033722595.1 Longimicrobiales bacterium | reverse complement strand
TCCAGGCGGCCCGTGAGGCCCAGCGCGTCCAGCATCACGCGGTCACCCAGGACCAGCAGCACCTCGCCACGCACCGCGGCCGGCGTGACCGCCGTGTCGGCCGCCTCGCCATCGGCACCGACGATGACCACGTCCGGCGACGCCTCGACGTTGCCCTCCAGCTGCTGGATGGCGATCCGGGCTCTGGGGACCGCGATCCGGCCGTCGACGGTGATGGAGTCGGACGACGCCCGGACCCCGACGTCCGGCGACGCTACGAGGAGCAGCTCCGGCGTGTCGTAGACCGGCACGGCCGTCCCGCTCAGCCGGAGCTGGACCCGCCAGTCCCGGTCCCCGGCCGGCGGACGGGCGGAGCCGGTCACCGCCAGCCGGCTCGTGTCGGACAGGACCCCGCCCTCGACCTCCCAGTCGCCGTCCGGGGTGCTGCGGGCCGCCAGGCGGCCCTCCCGTAGCCGCACGCCCGCCGCGACGATGTCGGCGGCCACGCCCGTCAGCTCGAGCCGTCCCTCGACGTCGGGCTCCCGCACGCGGCCGGACACGCGGATCCGGGCGTCGGCCGTGCCCCGACTCTGCGCGACGGCCGGCAGGTAGCGCGAGACCGTGCCCTCGTCCTCGAGGTGGAGGTCCAGCCGAGCGGTGATGGAGCGGTCGGCCAGCGGCGCCGTGCCCGGGAGGGTGGCCGCGGCCGTGAGCCGGCCCGGTCCGCCCAGCCGGACGGCGAGCCGGGCGTCGATCCCGGACGAGTCGCTGACGGCGTCCGCCGTGACGGAGTCGTAGCCCTGGGTCACGATCTGTCCGACGTCGGGCACGTAGTCGACCTCTCCGCCCACGCTCGTGATCCGTAGCTCGCCCGTGGGCACGACCCCCGGCGCCGAATGGCCGCGGCTCTCCAACCCGAACTCGCCCCGTACGGCCACCGTCCGGGGCAGGACCGGGGCGAAGAACTCCATGGGCAGCCGATCCCCGGACGCATCCCATCGGATGCCATCCTCGTCCCAATCGCCGGCAGCGCACAGCTCCCCGGACCCGACCCAGCACAGCTGACCGACCGATCCGCGGTCGGGTGCGATCGCCACCGCCACGGGCTCCCGGAGCCGCCACTCGCCGGCCGCCCGGGACCGGAGCCGGAGCCGCGTCACATCGCCGGTCCAGCGACCGTCGGCGAGCCCGCCGGCCAGGCGAGCCTCCATCACGTCGTCCGGCCCGCCGACCCCCAGCGTGATCCCGTGGTCGGACCGGGTGCCCGCGGCGCCGAGCGCCACCGAGTCGAGCGCCAGCGACGGGCTCCGCACGTTCCGCAGCACGAGCTCCACGGCGGACCGGCCGCGGCCGGCATCGGGGACCTCGGCCCGGGCGGAGAGCGTGTCCACGGACCAGTCGCCTACGGCCAGGTCGCGGGCGTCGGCGGTGAGGTCGATGGACGGCTCCGCGCGGGGCCCCGTCACCCGGCCCCGTGCCTCCAGTCGACCGACAGCGCCGGGCATGACATCGCCCAGGTCCCGGGCGTCGACCCTCCACCCCACGGCCACGGTGTCGGCGATGGTCCCGGCCGCGTCGAGGGCCGCTTCGCCGGCCCGGAGCCGGAGCGTGTCGATCCGGACACGGTCGCCCGCCCCCTCCACGGCGGCGTACCCGCCCAGCCGCCGGTCGCGGAGGGTGCCCCGGACCGTGTCCACCGTCGCCCGGTACCGGGGGCCGTCCTCACCGACCGCGCCGGCGGTCCGTACCCGGAACCCCACGCGGCCGACCCAGTCGTGCGCGTCCGGCCGCCACTGCTCCGGGGCCAGGCTGTCGCCCGTGATCTCCAGCTCCCACGCGCCCGAGTCCGGCCACACCACGCCGGCCGCCCGCAGCTCACCGTCCAGGACCCGGGCGCGGACGGAGTCGACGACAAACCGGCGCCTGTCCCCCTGCCCCGCTACCTGCCAGCGGCCCGCGGGCAGCGTCTCGCCCCCGAGCTGGAGCGCGGCGCTGGCGACGACCCGGCCGCCGACGCTCCGGACGTCGAGCCGGCCCTCGTCGCTGCGGTACCGGGCCGTGTCGAGCGGCCACGTCAGCTCGCTCCAGCGGGCACGCAGATCGAGTCGCCGCTCGGGATCGTCGAGATCGGCGACGCCGCTCAGCGCCACCCGACCGCCCGTCTCCAGCAGGCGGGCGGCGAGCGTGTCCACGGTCAGGACCCGGCCCGCGGTCCGGTAGCGGCCGCGGGCGATGAGACCCAGCACCTCCCGATCACCCGCCCGGCCGGTGGCATCGATCCGGGCGCGGAGCGAGTCCGGACCGCCGCTGGCCTGCACGTCGACCCGGACCCGGGTGATGGAGAGCGGGATCGCGGCGCCGGCCACCGACACGTCGCCGCCGATGGCGAGCGACTCCATGGAGCCCTCCACCGCG
>JAWVYT010000484.1:0-2398 GCA_033722595.1 Longimicrobiales bacterium | reverse complement strand
GACGCGATCCTGCTGACCGGCGGCTCGGCCTTCGGTCTGGCCGCCGCGGACGGCGTGATGGGGTGGCTGGAGGAGCACGGCCAGGGCTACGATACCGGCTTCGCCCGCGTGCCAATCGTGCCCGCGGCCGTCATCTTCGACCTCGACAGCGGCTCGCCCGACCGCCGCCCGGACGCCGCCATGGGTCGGGCGGCGTGCGAGGCCGCCGGGACCGAGGTGGCGGAGGGCGCGGTCGGCGCCGGGACCGGCGCCACGGTCGGGATGGGGCGGGGTCCGGGCGAGGCCATGCCCGGCGGCGTGGGCACGGCTTCGGTCGCGGGCTCGGGCTGCACGGTCGGCGCGCTGGTCGTCGTCAACGCCCTCGGCGACGTCCTGGACGGGCGCGGCGAGATCATTGCCGGGACCCGCGGTCCCGACGGTGCGTTCCTCGACTCCGATCGGCTCGCCCGCGACGCAGCCGTCGAGCCGATGCCCGGGTCCAATACCACGCTCTGCGTCGTGGCGACCGATGCGCCCCTCGACCGGACCGCGCTGGCCGCCCTGGCCCGCGCCGGGTCCACCGGCATGGCCCGTCGGATCTCGCCCGCCCACACCCCGTTCGATGGCGATGTGGTGTTCGCCGTCTCCGCGGCGGAGCCGGTCCGACCGGCGCCGCCGGCGCTCCGGCTCGCCCTGAGCGCCCTGGCCGCCGAGGCCGTGGGCCAGGCGATCGAGCGGGCCGTTCGGGCCGCGGCCGAGGACCACGGGCTGCCGCCCGGAGCCGCCCCGCCGGCGGACGAGGCCGACTCGTGAACCGCCTGGTCCTCTTCGACATCGACGGCACGCTGGTCAACACCCACGGGGCCGGCTCCCGCTCCGTCCGACAGGCGCTGCTCGAGGTGTACGGCCAGACCGGTCCCATCGACAGCTACGACTTCCACGGCCGAACCGACCCGCAGATCGTGCGCGAGCTCCTGCGCATGGCGGGGCTCGGGGACGACGAGATCGACGCCGGCATGGACCGGCTCTGGGGGCTGTACCTCGAGCGGCTCGAGCGCGAGCTCCACCGGACGGGCGTCCCCGCGACCGAGGTGCTCCCCGGCGTGACCGGGCTGCTGGACGCACTGCACGAGACCCAGAACGACCTCGTCGCGCTGCTGACCGGCAACATCGAGCCCGGGGCCCGGCTCAAGCTGGACGCGGTCGACCTCTGGCACCGGTTCGATTTCGGGGCCTACGGCAGCGACCACGAGCGGAGGGACCGGCTCCCGGCCATCGCCGTGCGGCGGGCCCGGGCGGCCACGGGGCTGGAGTTCTCCGGCCGCGACATCGTCATCATCGGGGACACGCCGTTCGACGTGGAGTGCGGTCGGGCGCTCGGTGTCTGGGCCGTCGCGGTGGCCACGGGCAAGCACTCCGTGCCGGAGCTGGAGGCCGCGGGCGCCGACGTCGTGCTGGAAGACCTGGCCGATACCCGGAGGGCGCTGGAAGCCATCGCCGCCGGGAGCGTGGCCGGCTGACCCGTATTCACCGGGGCTCCCCCCGGGACGTATTCACCGGGGCTCCCCTCGGAAGGCGCCGCCCGGTCGTGGGATCGCCGCGCGCGTTGGGCAGCGCGAATCTCCTGCCCCGCCCGGCCCCTTGAACCGTCCCGGAAACGCGGTCATCTTCCGCCGGTACGTACGGACGAGACCTGAAACGGGAGCGCGGACGTGGCGCAGCAACAGCGGAAGGGAAGCAGCGGTCGGGGCGGTGGGAACCGGACGTTCTATATCGTGCTCGGCGTGATCGTCGTGGCGGGGCTCGGTGCCCTCGGGTACGCCGTTGCGGGCGGCGGTGGGCCGGCTGCGACGGAGCTCGTGGATCTCCAGGTGAACAGCGCTCGGGAGCTCTACGACCAGGCGGTGCCCGTGCGGCTCGGCGCCGACGACGCGCCGGTCAAGGTCGTGGAGTTCGCCGACTTCCAGTGCCCGGCCTGCGGCGACTTCTCCCTCCAGGTCCGTCCGGTCCTGGTGGACCAGTACGTGGAGTCCGGGCAGGTCCAGCTCATCTTCTACGACTTCCCGCTCGTGAGTATCCACGACAAGGCGGTTCTGGCCGCCCGCGCGGCCCGCTGCGCCGGTGAGCAGGCGCTGCCCGACGCGGAGCACGGCGCCTACTGGACGTACCACGACAAGCTGTTCCAGGAGCAGGCCCGGTGGGCGTACGCGCAGGGCTCCGTGGTCGGCGACTTCGTGGACTACGCCGGACAGGTGGGGCTCGACGAGGGCGAGTTCGGGGCCTGTCTCCGCAGCGACCGCTACGCCGATGTCGTCACCGCGAACCGGCGGCTCGGCGATCAGCTGCGGATCAGCAGCACGCCGACGATCCTGGTGAACAACCGACGGGTGAACGACTGGCGGCCGATGCAGCTCTCCGG
>JAWVYT010000483.1:0-2404 GCA_033722595.1 Longimicrobiales bacterium | reverse complement strand
CGTCTACGGTGGCGATGGGCGGGTCTACATCGCCGATCCCGAGGGGGTGGTCGACCCGGATCCAGTGGGCACGCGGGGCGACATGACCTGACGGCGCTGGCCGCGCCTCACGGCCCGTCCTCCACCGGCGCCATCTTCGTGATCGCCTGGAGCTCGGGGTCGTCCCAGAGCTCACGGAACCACCAGTCGGAGAGGAGCGAGGGCGCCCGACTCGGGTAGCGCTCGGCGTATCGACCCAGGAGCGCCAGGGCCGAATCGCGCTGCCCCATGACGAGGCGCGCCCGGGCCTCCGCGTACGCGAACGCGGGGTGGTCCGCCGAGCCCAGCGACCGGGCCTGCCGCCGGGCCCGCCGGATCACGGCGTTGGCGCTGTCGGCCAGACCGGCCTGCGCCAGCACGCAGGCGGTGAACATGTCGCCGTACACGGTCCAGTGGTCGCGGCGCTCCTCGAGCCCCAGCTCCACGAGGGAGTCCGCGGTGGCCCACGCCGCGCGGATGTCCCCGGAGTCCGGGTCCGGCAGCGACCCGAGGATCAGAAGGCGGTTGATGAGGTGCTGCGGCTCGCCCGGGAACCGTCGCCGGGCCAGGTCGGTGAGCTCGGCGGCGCCCTCCAGGTCCTCCAGCTGGAGCATGGTCGCCGCCTGGCTGTGGAGAACGTCGGGGCCGAAGTCCAGGAACGCGTCCGCAGCTACCGCCTGCTTCGCGTAGGAGAGGGCCGATCCGAAGCGTCCCTGGCGCTCCTTGACGTCGCTCAGAGCCATGAGCGCCTCCGGGCGCCTCTGGTCCCGGCGAATCGCGGCCCGTAGGTCCCGCTCCGCCGCAGCCATGAGCGAGTCGGCCGCGGCCGGGGTGGAGTGCTCGGAGAGGGCGAAATACAGCTTGCCCCGTCGCTCCAGGGCACCGGCGCTGTCGCTGCCGGCCTCGAGGGCGCGCGTGGCATGCCGGATCCCGTCCCGCAGATCGTCGAGGGACCGGTCCCCGAACCGACCGGAGAGGAGCGATCGGTCCTCCGCGATATGGGACCGGAGGATCGGAGGTGCCGACCACCCCGGGTCCAGGCGCTCCGCCTCGGCCAGGAGGCTGTCCGCCTGATCGAGGAGCCGGAGTCCTCCCTCCCGGTCCTCGGCCCAGTCCGTGGCCGCCTCCTGCCGGTAGATCTCGCGGGCCCGACGGTAGAGCCGCAGCACGGCCTCTCCGGAAGCGCGGGCCTCCCGCTCCCGGGATACGATCACGTCGCCGAGCGTGGCCCGGACGCTGTCGGCCACCGAGCGCCCCAGGGCACGAGCCGCCGCCTCCGAACCCGTGGCCGGGATCATCCACTCCCAGCTCCCGAAGTGGTCGCCGGGGACGGCGTCGACCAGCTGGACGATGACGCGCAGGCTGTCCCCGTGGCGGGATACGCTCCCCTCCACCACCGTGCCCACCCTGAGCTCCCGGACCACCTCGGCCAACCCACCGCCGTCCCGGAACGGGGCTACCGCCGTGAGGGGCTGCACCTCCAGCGGCCCCACGCCGGCCAGCTCGTGGACCACGCTCTCCGTCAGGTCCTGCGTCAGCCGGTCCAGCTGGCCGCCCGTGTGATCCTTGAAGTAGAGCACGGCCATCCGCCGGACCGATGGCGTCATGGCCGTGTACCCGGGTTCCGGACCCCAGGAGCCGGTCCACAGCGTGGCGCCCAAAGCCACGGCGATCGCACCGTGGATGATCAGCTCCGACGGCCGGATCTTCTGCCAGCCGGCCTTCCCGTGGAACCACGCGAGGGCGATCACCGACAGGATCCCGAACCCCAGCCCCACGGGCAGCATCGTCTGGATCACCGGCGACCAGCCGAACTGCTCGGAGAGGTAGGCCGTGGCCTCCAGGACCACCCAGGCGCCGGCGAGGTAGGCGAGCAGCCAGGGAACGACCCGTCGGTCCAGCACCTCCTTGAAGAAGCGCCCCAGTGCGCTTCGAGGTCCGCCGTCGGTGGTCACGATGCCCCCGCTCGAGAGGAACGGTGTGGAGCCAAAAGATGCGGTCCCGCCCGCTCACCGTGCAAGGAAGTCGGGGCGCTCTCGACCGGAACGGCGCGGGCGACGCCGGGAGCCCGTTCGGCACGAATCCCGCATACCTTCCCCGCCGACACACGGGCGCGGAGAACAGAACAGCCGGGAGAGACGCCATGGCGGGTGGAGACCAGGAGCTGCAGGGCCCCGATCTCGGGGACGGAATCGACCTCGCGGAGCTGCCCGAGGGCGAGCCGTTCCTCGGGCAGCTGGACGGCGACCAGGTCCTCCTCTACCGCGACGGCGACGACGTCTCCGCGATCGGCGCGGCGTGCACCCACTACGGCGGCCCTCTGGGCGACGGGCTGGTGAAGGACGGCACGGTGCGCTGCCCGTGGCACCACGCGTGCTTCGACCTG
>JAWVYT010000482.1:0-2417 GCA_033722595.1 Longimicrobiales bacterium | reverse complement strand
GTCCAGCCGTCGCACCTGATGACCGACTGGCGAGCGGCGGATCGGGTGTGGGGCGACCGCGCGCGGCGGGCGTTCGCACTGCGCTCCATGGAGGCCGCGGGCTTCACGCTGGCCCTGGGCTCCGACGCGCCGGTGGAGCCGCCGGACCCCCGGGAGGGGCTGTTCGCCGCGGTGGCCCGACGGGACCGCGCGGGGGAGCCCGGGGACGGCTGGCGTCCCGACGAGTCGCTGAGCATGGTGCGTGCATGGGCTGGCTATACGACGGGCGCTGCCCGTGCCGCCGGGGACCCGCGCCAGGGCCGGCTCGCCGCCGGCGCGTTCGCGGACCTCGTGGCGTGGGACGGGGACCCGCTGGCGGCCGGGGCCGGCGGGGTGCTGGGTATGAGACCGATGATGACCATGGTGGAGGGAGAGGTGGTTTGGAGCGCGTGAAGGAGCACCTGAGGACGAAGGTGGTGGCGACGCTGGGACCGGCCACGGCGTCGCTGGAGACGATCCGGTCGATCCTGGAGACGGGCGCCAACGTGGTGCGGATCAACTTCGCTCACGGCACGGCGGACGATCACCGGCAGACGGTGGCCTGGGTCCGGGAGGCGGCGGAGGCGCTGGACGTGCCCGTGGCCATTCTCGGCGACCTGGCGGGCCCGAAGATCCGGATCGGCGAGCTGGCGGAGCCGGTGGAGCTGCAGCCGGACCAGGTGGTCGTGATCGCACCCGAGGACGAGGCCGAGGGCGACGAGCTGCCGTGCACGTACGACGACCTGGCGGACGACGTGAGCCGGGACACCCGCATCCTGCTGGATGACGGCCAGCTGGAGCTCCGGGTCCAGGGCAAGAAGGGGATGCGGGTCGAGGCCCGGGTCGTACGGGGCGGGATGCTGCGGTCCAACAAGGGGCTGAACCTGCCGGGCGTCCAGGTCAGCGCGCCGGCGCTCACGGAGAAGGACCGGTCCGACCTGCAGCTCGCCATCGAGCTCGACGTGGACTACATCGGCCTCTCCTTCGTCCAGCGGCCGGAAGACATCACGCAGCTCCGGGAGCTGATCCCGGAAGAGCTGCTGATCGTGGCGAAGATCGAGAAGGACGTGGCGGTGGAGCGGATCCAGGAGATCCTGGACGTGACCGACGCGGTCATGGTCGCGCGGGGCGACCTGGGGGTCGAGCTGCCTTTCGAGCAGGTCCCGGTGGTCCAGAAGAAGATCATCCAGATGGCGAACATGTACGCCCGGCCGGTGATCACGGCGACCCAGATGCTCGAGTCCATGATCGAGGCCGCGCGCCCGACCCGCGCGGAGGCCAGCGACGTGGCCAACGCGCTGTTCGACGGGACGGGCGCCGTCATGCTGTCCGGCGAGACGGCGGTGGGCAGGAACCCGGTGGTGGCGGTGGACGCCATGGTCCGGATCGGGCGCGAGATCGAGAACACGGCGTCGTTCGTCGAGGGCCCGAAGTACGACGTACCCATGCACAACTGGCTGCGTACCGGCGCCACGCGGACGGAGCACGCCATCGCCGCGGCGACCGTGGAGGCCGTGAACCTGCTGGGCGCGCCGGCCATCATCACACTGACCCGCAGCGGGTTCACCTCCCGGCTGGTGGCCAGCTACCGACCCCGGGTGCCGATCCTCGGGCTGTGCCACCACGAGAAGGTCTACCGGCAGCTGGCGCTGGTCTGGGGCGTGACGCCCTTCCTGTGCGCAGACGTCCCCGAAGAGGACTACGACGAGGTCGTGGGCGCCGGCCTCCAGGCGCTCCTGGACCTGGAGATGGCCCAGCTCGGGGATCGCGTGGTGGTCACCGCAGGGATCCCGTTCGCCGTGTCCGGCACCACGAACATGGTCCGGGTGGAGGAGCTGTGAAGCTGACGTTCCTGGGTACGGGGACCTCGTTCGGGGTGCCCGTCATCGGGTGCGACTGTCCGACCTGCACGTCCACCGACCCCAGGGACCGCCGGACCCGTCACGGCGCCGTCATCCGGGAGGGCGAGAGCGCCGTGTTGATCGACACGCCGCCGGAGCTCCGGCTGCAGCTGGTGGAGGCCGGCGTCTCCACCGTGGACGGCGTCTGGATCACCCACTGCCACGCGGACCACATCTACGGGATGGACGACCTGCGGGCGATCTCGGCGCGCCACCGGCGCCGCCTCGACGTCTTCACGGGGGCCGAGTGCCGGCACACGCTGGAACGGAAGTTCGACTACATCTTCAGCGGCTATACGCCGCCGCCCGGCACCACGAAGCCCCAGCTCCGGCTCCGGACCATCGAGCCGCTGGATGATGTGGAGATCGGGCCGCTCCGGTTCCGCGCGCTGGCGGTCGAGCACGGCCCGATGACGGTCCTGGGGTTCCGGGTCGGCGACCTGGGTTACGTTACCGACGCGAAGACGCTGGGGCCGGGCACCCGCGAGGCGCTGGACG
>JAWVYT010000481.1:0-2421 GCA_033722595.1 Longimicrobiales bacterium | reverse complement strand
CGTGGTCCGGATCTCCGCCAGGAACCGCTCGGCCCCCACCACGGCGGCCAGCTCGGGGCGGAGCACCTTCACCGCCACCTGCCGGTCGTGCTTCAGGTCCTCGGCCAGATAGACCGTGGCCATCCCGCCCTCGCCCAGCTCTCGCTCGACCCGGTAGCGGCCCTCGAGGGCCGCGTTCAGCCGGTCGATCACATCGGCCTCGATCATCTTCGTCCCCCCGTCCCGAGCCGCTCCTCGAGCTCCGTGAACCAGTTCACCACGAGCCAGAGGCTCCAGTCCTGGGTATCGCCGGCCAGGCCCACGTCCTGGACGACCGCGGCCCGTCCGGTGTTCGGGTCGAAGTCCCAGTCATCGAAGTCGTACTCCCCGACGGCAATGAGCTCCCGGGACTCCACGACAACCGACGGCTCGGTCCGGATCCGTGCGGCGATCAGGGAGTCGGCCGTCTGCGGCGACGCCCAGTAGTAGATGGTGGAGCCATCGGCCGACCAGCGGGGGTACGACCCCTCGCCGTCCGAGATCCGCCACTGGCCCTGCGGCTCCGGGAACCGGCGTACGAAGACCTGCGGCGGACCCGTTTCGCCGGACGTGTAGGCGGCCAGAGAGCCGTCGGGCGACACGGACAGGCCGTACTCGGGCCACTCGGCCTGGAGGTACGGCCGCGGGGCCACTGAGTCGGCCGAAGGGTCCAGCAGGAGCAGGTCGGGGGCCGGCCCCGCAAGGGTGTAGACCAGGAGGTCCGGCGTGGGCCACGCCGTCGGGATCGGGACGACATCGCCCCTCAGAATCTCGCGGGCTGCGGTACCGCCGTCCGCGGACTTCACCATGAGCGCGGCATCGTTGGCTCCGTAGACGATCTGCGTGCCATCGGGGGACCAGACCGGGAAGTAGTTCTCGCCCTCGAACGTGAGCTGCGTCAGGGTCCCGAGCTCGAGGTCGTACGTGTAGATCTGGTTGTCGGAATGGAAGGCGAGGAATCGGCCGTCCGGCGAGAACCGGAGGTTGTCCAGCTGACGGGGCGGGAGCGGCACGGTGTCCATGTCCCCGTCGAGGTCGATGATCACGACATGCTCGCCACCATCCGGGCCAGCCCCGGCGCCGGGTCGGTAGAACAGGGTTCCGTTGCCGGAGACGTCGAAGGCCGCGTTGGTCCCGGCCACCGCGACGTCGTCGAACACCGGACGGATCGGGCCGGTCAGCGCGCCTTCCGCCGGGTCGAAGGCCGCGGCGAACAGGCCGCCGCTGGGGTGGCCATACAGGATGTGCCCGAGCTCGGGGACGTACGTCGCGGCTGCCCCCTGCTCGATGATGACCGTCGCGCTGTCGCCAGCTGGCGGGACGAAGACGATCTGCTGGTCCCCGGTGGTCCCGATCAGGCCCGCGCCGTCGGGCAGGAGCAGCGGATGCCGCAGCGCCCGCGTGGCCAGCGGCTGCGGCTGCCCGCCGCCGTCCGATACCACGAACACGCCGGTGGGGTTGGCGAATACGATGCGGCCGTCCGGGCTCCAGCTCGGCATGTACGCGCCGTTCTCGGGCGTGGCCAGCGTAAGCGGGCTGCCTCCGTCGAGGGAGACCTTCATCAGCGACTCGAAATCATTGACGAACGCGAGCCACTCGCCGTCCGGTGAGAACACCGGGTCCCGACCGTCCTCCGTTCCCCGGATCAAGCGGAACTCCGGGTCATCGGACGTGCGCAGCATGATCCCTTGCGGGGTGACCACCGCGAGCCGGGACCCGTCCCGCGAGATCGCGAACTCCTCGAAATGGGATTCCAGCGAGCCGTCCTCCAGCATCACGCGGACGGGCGGCTGCGCCGGGAGGTCGGGCGACCGCATCCATCCCAGCACCGCCGCCACCACCGCGATCGCGGCCAAGACGGCCAGGCCCCAGGATCCCGTCCGGGACCGCTCCGCTGGCGGACGCGTGGGAGCGGCCGACGCGATGGGATCGTCCGCAGTCGAGTGCCGGAACGCGGGGTCCTGGAGCGCCGCCCGGAACGTGCTGGCACTCTCAAACCGGTCCGCCGGCAGCTTCTCCAGCGCCTTCAAGACGGCGGCGTCCACGTTGGGCGGCACCGTCCGGCGGATGGCGGTGACCGGCCGTGGCGTCTCGGTCAGGATCCGGGCGAGGACGGCCTGGGCCGTGGGGCCGCCGTACGGCGGCTCGCCCGTCAGCATCTCGTACAGCACGGCGCCCACGGCGTACACGTCGCTCCGCTTGTCCAGCGAACGCTCGCCGCTGGCCTGCTCCGGGCTCATGTAGTGGGGCGTGCCCAGACTGAGGCCCGTCTCCGTGATCCGGCCGCCGCCGGCCTCGGAGAGCGCCAGCGCGATCCCGAAGTCCGCCACCAGCGGCTCGCCCCGGCTCATGAGGATGTTGGCGGGCTTCACGTCCCGGTGCACGATGTCCTGCTCGTGGGCG
>JAWVYT010000480.1:0-2425 GCA_033722595.1 Longimicrobiales bacterium | reverse complement strand
TGGCCCCCGAGCCGACAGCCGGACCACGCGCGCGAAGTGCGCACCAACGCCCCCGCTCGAGCCGTGCCCTGCGCCTCGCGACCGCCGGGCTGGTGGCGGCGTCGGCCGGGTGCGCCGCTCCCGAGCCCGCGCCGCCCGTGGAGTGGAGCGGCGGCAACGGGGTCGAATGGCACCCGGTGGAGGCGGTCGGGGACGGCGGATTCACCCGCCTGGAAGCCCGCGAGACCGGCGTCACGTTCGTGAACCACATCCCCGAGGACCAGCTCGCGACGGACCGGGTCCTGGGCAACGGCTCGGGCCTGGCGCTGGGCGACTACGACGGGGACGGGTGGACCGACCTCTTCGTCGTGGGACTCGACGGCGAGCTCGTCCTCTACCGCAACCTCGGGGACTGGCGCTTCCACGACGTGACGCGGGAGAGCGGGATCCGGGCGCAGGACCGTCGCTACACCGGCGCCTCCTTCGCCGACACCGACGGGGACGGGGACCTCGACCTGCTGGTCACGGCCATCCGTGCACCGCTCACCTTCTTCCGGAACGAGGGCGGCCGCTTCGAGGAGGCCACCACCGCCGCCGGCCTGGACGGCCCGGAGGGCGGCCTCACCCCGACGCTCGCGGACGTCGACGGCGACGGGGACCTGGACCTCTACGTCAGCAACTACAAGCGCCACTTCGCCCTCGACGTCCTCGAGGACGTGGCGTCCGGCCGTACCCCCATCGTCCAGCGCACCCCGTCCGGGATCCGGATCACGCCCGGGCTCGAGGAGCACTACATCCTGATCACCACGCCCATGGGTCAGCGGACCGAGGAGAAGGGCGACCCCGACTGGTTCTTCGTGAACCAGGGCGACGGCCGGTTCCGGCTGGCCCCCTACACCGAGCGCTTCCTGGACAGCGACGGCCGGCCCATGGAAGAGGCCCCCGCGGAGTTCGCTCTCTCCGCGCGGTTCTACGACGTGAACGGGGACGGTCACCCGGACCTCTACGTCTGCAACGACTTCGCCCACGCCGATCGCCTGTGGCTGGGGGACGGACAGGGCCGGTTCACGCTCGCGGGGCCCGAGGTCCTCCGGTCGACGAGCCACGCTTCCATGGGGGTCGATTTCGGGGACGTGGACCGGAACGGCGTCGTCGACATCGTGGTCATGGACATGCTGTCCGTCGAGGAGCGGCGGCGGCGAGCCCAGGAGCTGGGGATGTTCGGGTGGCCGACGCGGACGCCCGGCGGCGTCGACCGGGTCCGGCAGGTCGATCGCAACACGCTGCAGCTCGGTCGCGGCGACGGCACCTTCGCCGAGATCGGCCAGTACGCCGGCATCTCCGCCTCCGACTGGTCGTGGACGCCGCTCCTGCTCGACGGCGACCTGGACGGCTACGAGGACCTGTTCATCGTCAACGGCTACCACTGGGACGCCCTCAACGGCGACGCGCTGGCCGCGCTCCGGGCCGCGCGCAGCGCACGGGCCTGGGCCCGGTTCGACTCGCTCCCGGACCCGAACGTCGCGTTCCGGAACCGCGGTGACCTGACCTTCGGTCGGGCCCGCGACTGGGGCTTCGGGCCCGACGCCGACATCGCCATGGGGCTCGCCGCCGCCGACCTGGACAACGACGGCGACCTGGACATGGTCGCCAGTCGCTGGGCCGACCCGCCGGCGCTCTACCGCAATGACGCCCCCGCACCCCGGGTCGCCATACGGCTGCGCGGACGGGCGCCCAACACGCAGGCGATCGGGGCCGTGATCCACGTCGAAGGCGGGCCGGTGGCCCAGCGCCAGGAGGTGACCCTGGGCGGCCACTACCTGTCCAGCTCCGATCCCGTCCTGACCTTTGCCGCCGGGTCGGCCGATACGCTCACCGTGCGCGTCCGGTGGCGGGACGGGAGCTGGACCGACTCGATCCCGGTGCGGCCGGGACGCGTCTATCGCATCCACCAGGAGGCCACCGACACCGCCTCCCCGCCCCCGGCACCGGCGCGCCCGGATCCGCTCTTCGAGGACGCCAGCGCGCAGCTGGGCGGCCACACCCATGCCGAGCCCCATTTCGACGACTTCGGCCGCCAGCCCCTCCTCCCCTCGATGCTGAGCCGGATGGGACCGGGCGTGAGCTGGATCGACGTGACCGGCGATGGGCGCGAGGACCTGCTGGTGGCCGGCGGCGACGGCGAGCTGACGACCTTCGTGAACCGCAGCGGACGCCTGCAGCCCCGGGCGGAGCCCGTGGCCGAGACCGACACGGAGCTCTTCATGGCCCTGCCCCACGGCGCCGGCGTGCTGCTCACCCAGTCCCGGTACGACGAGGGCGGAGGGACGCAGCGGCTGCGGGAGGCCCCGCCCGTGATGGCCGTGGAAAGCCCTGGCGCGGGCCCGGCCCCGGTCCTCGCCCCGGACACGGGGACGTTCGCCGCCATGGCCCGGGCCGACGTGGA
>JAWVYT010000479.1:0-2425 GCA_033722595.1 Longimicrobiales bacterium | reverse complement strand
GAGAACTTCGAGAAGTTCGCGTCGGGGGTCTCCGAGTCGGTCCGGGCGGCGGGACCGTAGGGCTCGTTCGCCACGCCGGCCGCCCGAGCAGCGACCTGGCCGCCACCGTGCGAGGAGGGCTGAAGCGATGAGCTCGCGCCCCCGATCGGGGGAAGGCGCCACCGGGAAGGCGCCGGGTGGGGTCGTGGTTCGGGACCCGCTGTGGGGTACGATCGGGCTCGACGCGACCGCCCGGGCGGTGGTGGACAGCGCCGCGTTCCAGCGGCTTCGCTACATCCGGCAGCTCGGGCTGGCGCACCTGGTCTACCCGGGCGCCACGCACACGCGGTTCGACCACGCACTGGGCGTCTATCACCTCATGCGCCGCGCCATCGAAGGGCTGGCGGAGCGGGGCGCGCTGGAAGCGGTCGATCCGGTGGAGCGGCGTCTCGTCCCCCTGGCCGGGCTCCTCCACGACGTGGGTCACTACCCCTTCTCCCACGCGCTCGAGGAGCTGGAGGAGCCCCTGATCCCCGGCCACCACGAGTCGCTCACCGGGCGGTTCCTCCGGGACCCCGACGTGCGGGCGGCGCTGGAGTCGGTGGCGGAGGACGGGGTCGAGCGCGTCGAGGCGCTGATCCGGGGCCGGAGCGACTCGCCGCTCCAGGGGCTGGTCAGCGGCAGCCTGGACCTCGACAAGGTGGAGTACCTGAAGCGGGACGCCATGTTCTGCGGCGTGCCGTACGGCGAGGTCGACGTGGATCGTCTGCTGGGCGCGCTGATGGTCCTCGAGGGGGACGACGGGCCCGAGATCGGCGTTCACGAAAAGGGCGTCGCGGCGCTGGAGTCGCTCCTGTTCGCCAAGTACCAGATGTTCCGCAACGTCTACTGGCACCACGCAGTCCGCGCCGGCACGGTGCTGTACAAGCGTATCGTGTTCGACGCCCTGGAGGCCGGGCTCATCGAGGCCGACGAGCTGGTGGGCAAGACCGATGAAGCGCTCCTGTTCATGCTGGCCGAGCGGGCGGCCGACCGCCAGGGCGATGGCGCCCGGATCGCGGGGTTCGTGGACGCGCTCCAGCGCCGGCGCCTGCCGAAGCGGGGGCTGGAGGTGGTGGCCGCGGACCTCGGCGTGGAGCCCGGCGCATGGGCGGCGGCGGACACGCCCCTCAAGCGGCGGCTGGAGGACAGGATGGCAGTGGAGCTGCGGCTGCCGCCGGGGTCGGTGTTCCTGGATTATCCGGAGAAGCCGGGCATGTTCCGGCTCGATCTCCTGGTCCACCGCCGGACCGGGGAGGTGCTCCGGCTGGGCGCACGGGGCCGGGCCGGGCTCATCGGCCTGCCCGGCGTCGCCGACGAGCTCTACCGCACCGCGCGCGTGCTTCGCGTGTTCACGCTGGGCGGCCGCCGGCGCATCGCCCGGGAGCCGCTGGCCCGGCTCGTGGCCCTGTCGGAGACGGAGCTGGAGCAGCGCCTGGAGAAGGGCACACCGCTGCTGGCGTGAGTGAGCCGGTGGGCGTCAGTCCTCGATCCGTACCAGCGCCACCGTGATGTTGTCGGGCCCGCCCGCCTCGTTGGCCGCGTCCACCAGCGCCCGGGCGGCGGCGTCCAGGTCGCCCGCGTGATCCTGGAGCACGGAGAGCAGCTCGGCGTCGGTGAGGCGGGCGATCAGGCCGTCGCTGCACAGCAGGAACGTGTCCCCTGCCCGACAATCCGGTTCGAGCATCTCGATTTCGAGGTCCTGATCCTCGACGCCCAGGGCGCCGGTGAGGATCGACGCGAACGGGTGGTCGCGGGCCCGCTCCTCCGTCAGCGTACCGGCCTCCACCTGCTGCTGCACCCACGTCTGGTCCCGGGTCAGCTGCTCCAGCTCGTCGCCCCGCCAACGATAGGCTCTCGAGTCGCCGACATGGGCGATGACACACCCCTCGTCCTCGTCGACGCGGAGCACGGTCAGGGTCGTCCCCATCCCCTGGAGCTCTGCGTCGGCGCGGGCCGCCCGGAGGATCGCTTCGTGGGCCTCCCGCACGGCGTCGGCCAGCGCCCTGCCGGAGTCGGAGCCCAGGTCACGGGTCCGGTCGTCGATCACGTCCACGGCGATCCGGCTGGCGACGTCGCCCGCGGCGTGTCCCCCCATCCCGTCGGCGACGGCCGCCACGCCTCGCAGCGGCAGCTGGAGGAGCGCATCCTCGTTCTGGGCGCGAACGCGGCCCACATCGGTATGGCCAGCAAAGGTCAAGGTCATGGGTAAGGAGGCTAGATCCGCGGCGGGACCGAGGCAAGCAGGCGTCTCCTCGGTACTCCCGGATTGGAGCAGCCGGACCGTCCGTTCCGGGGGCTTCTTGCAGCGGGGAACACCGTCGCGGCACTGGGGTTACTACCAGCCACGGCGAGGGTTGCACCGTCCCCCGCGGACCCTCCGCGACGGGACCCCGTGCCTCCTCGG
>JAWVYT010000478.1:0-2437 GCA_033722595.1 Longimicrobiales bacterium | reverse complement strand
TCGAAGACCACGCGCTCGCTCCGGGCGGGGGACATCCTGAGCATCCGGAGCCCGGGGGGCGGAGGGTGGGGCGAGGGGGCGGGGTCGGCGGACTCGCCCCGACCGGCGGCCCCGGCGAACCGGGACGACACGACCGAGTAAACGCTCCGGCGGCTCCCTCCGTCGCAGTATCGAAAGCAGGGCGATCCGGACACCGCGAAGCGAATCGAGCGTGAGCCAGCCCAGCCCAGAGATGATGGCGCTGATCCGCCGTGCGGCGGACGGGGACGAGGACGCGTTCCGAGCCCTGGTCCGGCGCGTCCACCCCCGGCTCCGTCGCTGGGCGCTGGCCAAGACCGGCGACCCGGACCAGGCGGACGAGGCGGTCCAGCGGACGCTGATCCGCATGCACCGGGGGCTCGCCGGGTTCACGGGCGAGTCCGCGCTCACCAGCTGGCTGTACCGGATCCTGAGCAACGCCGTGATCGACATGCACCGGTCGGAGTCGGCCAGACCGACGGTGCGGGAGGAGGCAGCCGAAGTCATGCCCGAGCGAAGCGAAGGCCCCGACCCGATCCAGTCGATCCATGCCGGCCGAATGGCTCGGGCCGTCCGGGACTTCTTCGATCTTCTGCCGCCGAGACAGCGGGAGGTCCTGGAGCTGGTGGACCACCAGGGCATGAAGGCGGTGGACGTCGCCGAGATGCTCGAGATCGAGCCGGGCTCCGTTCGGGCCAGCCTGTTCAAGGCCCGGCGGACGCTCCGCGGCGAGATCCTCGAGCGCTACCCCGAGCTGACGGAAGGATACGGACCATGACGTGTGTCGAAGCACTGGATCGGATGCTGGAGGCCGACCCGGGCGAGCTGGAGGCCGGCCTGGCCGGGATCATCGACGCCGGCGGGGCGACCGAGCTGGCGGCGCATATCCGATCGTGTGAGCGGTGCGCCGCCGTGGCCCGGACGCTCCGGTCGGAGCTTGAGGCGCTGGACGCCGGACTGGCTGAGCTGGCCCGCGACGGTGGCCCCACCGATCACGGTTCGGCTTCCGGGGGCCACGCCCCCCGGGCCGAGGCGGGGGGGACCGACCCGGACGCAGCCGATGCGGCGGCGAACGCGGCGCTGGCCGCGGCACGCGCCGGCTCGGAGCCGGACGTGGTACCGCTCCACCCGCCCCGGGGCGCCAGACCGAAGGGCCGAGGCTCGTGGACCCGACGGGCGTGGATCCCGCTGGCCGCCGCTGCTGCGCTGGCCGGGATCCTCGTCGTCGGACAGGAACAGCCGCTGCCGCCGTCGGACGCGACGGCGCAGACGGAGGCGATCGACCCCCGGGTGTCGGTGGTACCGCCGGCAGACCGCGGCGCAGCGATCATGGAGACCGAGAACCCGAACATCACCATCGTGTGGCTTTACGAAACGGAGGGGTCATGAAGAGGCAAGAGGCAAGAGTGCAAGAGGCAAGAGTGCAAGAGGAAAGAGTGCAAGAGGGCAAGAGGCAAGAGGGCAAGAGGCAAGAGGCAAGAGGGTGGGGCTGCGGAGGCTGGTGGCGGGGGTTGGTGGTGGCGGTTGTGCTGGTCGGGGCGGCGGCGTGCGAGGCCGGTCCGGTGCTCGAGACGCGGACGTTCGAGGTCCAGTACCTGCCAAGCTATCGGGTCAGTCAGCTGATCGCGCCGTACGTGTTCACGGACCGGGCGGAGAACCCCGGGCTGATGTCGACCGCGGAGGGCGCGGTCACGGTGCGGGAGACGCCGGACAACCTGGAGAAGATCGGACGGGTGCTGGCGGAGTACGACCGGCCCAATCCGACCATCATGCTGCACTTCCAGATCATCGAGGCCGACGGTGCCGCCGACCCGGACCCGGCCATCGCGGAGGTGGAGCGGGAGCTCCGGCGCCTCTTCCGGTTCGAGGGCTACGAGCTCCTGGAGCAGGCGCGGGTAACCGCGATCCAGGGCACCGGTACCCGCCAGTGGCTGGGGGACGCCGGCTCGTTCGCTGGGTTCGGGATCCACACCGGCGTCAGCGAAGTGCGCCAGGGTTCGGAAGCCACGACGGTCACCTTGGACGTGGCTCTGAACGTTACGGGGCCGGGCAACATCCTGGAGACGTCCGTCACCATCCCCGCCGGACACTCGGTGGTGCTGGGCACCGCCCGAGCGCCCGGCTACGAAGGCGCGCTCATCCTGGTGGTCCGTGCCGAGATCGTCGAGTCGGGGATGACGCCCTCACCCTGACTCACGGGAGGGCGCGGGGACGCAGGCCTCAGCGGCCCCCGCCGCCCCCCGGCTCCGAGAGGATCTCCATGAGCACATCGGCGGCGCGCTCGTCGTTGGAGTTGCCGAGCCAGAAGATGGCCCGGGCCCGGAGCTCCGGGTCGGTCTCGGTCCGGGCGATCTCGATCAGCCGGTCGATGGCGCCGGGCTCCTCGCTCTCCGACAGTCCGAAGATGACCCGCTCCTTC
>JAWVYT010000477.1:0-2442 GCA_033722595.1 Longimicrobiales bacterium | reverse complement strand
GGTCCTCGGCTGGTACGACTGGGACTTCGATGCCGGCGAGCTGGCGCTGCGCCGTGCGGTGGCGTCCAACCCGAAGTACGCGGACGCGCACTGGGGCCTCGCCACGCTGCTCCCGACCCACGGTCGGCTCGACGAGTCGGTGGCCGAGATGCGCACGGCCCTGGCCCTGGACCCGCTGTCGGCCATCATGAGCCGCTGGCTGGCGCGCTACCTGCTCTACAGCGGCCGGCACGACGAGGCGCTCGAGATGTGCGAGAACGCCCTCTCGCTGAACCCGAGCCACGCCCACGCGTACCTGGTCATGGGCCAGACCCACCTGGACCTCGGCGACCCGGAGCGCGCGATCGAATCGTTCCAGGAGGGCGCCCGGGTCGGCGAGATCAGCTTCTTCGAGACGTTCCTGGCCAGCGCGCTGGCCGCGGCCGGCCGGGAGGGCGAGGCCCGCGAGATCCTGGACCGGCTGCGGTCCGCCGAGGACGACTACGTGCGCCCGGAGGCGATCGCGATGCTGCACGGCTGGCTGGGCGAGATGGACCCCGCGTTCCAGCGGCTGGAGGCGGCGATGGCCGCGCGTTCGGCCGGGCTCATCTACCTGCACATCGACCCCTCCTACAAGCCGCTCCGGTCCGATCCCCGGTTCGACGACGTGGTCCGCCGGCTGGGGCTCCGGGCCGAGTCGCCGGCTGCGGGCACAGCGCGATCCGTCTAAGCTCACCACGGGACTCTCGTCCCACCCCGGATCCACAGGGCGCAGCTCTTTCTCCGCAGGGGTGAATGTCCTACGTTGGTCCTCGGCGCGTGGGCGCGCGCTCCCGCGTGAGACGGCCGCGCCCGCGAGCCGCGGCCGCCGATACCCGAACCCGACCAGCGAGAAGATTTTCCATGAGCTCCTTCGTGACCCCTCCGTCCCGCACCCTCACCCACTTCGCCCTCGCCCTCGCGGTGGCCGCGTCGGTGAGCTGCGGTTCCGACCAGCCGGCGCAGGACATGGACACCGCCGAGCCGGACGCCGTCGATGCGCTGCTGGCCGAGATGACGCTGGCCGAGAAGATCGGCCAGATGACGCAGCCGGAGCTCGGGGCCATCACGCCGGAGGAGGTCACGGAGCTCCGCGTCGGCTCGGTGCTGAGCGGCGGCAACGCCGACCCGGAGGCGGGCAACTCCATGGAGGCGTGGCGGGACGTGTACGAGCGCTACCAGGCGGCGGCGATGGAGACGCGGCTGGGGATCCCGATCCTGTACGGGGTCGACGCGGTCCATGGCCACAGCAACGTGCTGGGCGCGGTCATCTTCCCGCACAACATCGGGCTCGGGGCCACGCGCGACTCGGCGCTGGTCCGGCGGACGGCGGAGGTGACGGCGGTGGAGATGCTGGCGACGGGCGTCCAGTGGAACTTCGCGCCGGCGGTGACGGTCCCGCGGGACGAGCGTTGGGGCCGTACGTACGAGGGGTTCAGCGAGGATCCGGAGCTGGTCGCCGAGCTGGGCGAGGCGGCGGTGCTGGGGTACCAGCGAGGGGACCTGAGCCATGCGCTGGCGGTTCTGGCCACGGCCAAGCACTACGTGGGGGACGGTGGCACGGAGCCCGGGACATCGGTGTTCGGCGACTCGACGGGCCTGGACCAGGGCGACATGACCCTCCCGGAGTCGGAGGTCCGCCGGATCCACCTGCACCCGTACCACGACGCCGTGGACGCGGGGGTGGGCAGCATCATGCCGTCGTACAGCAGCTGGAACGGCCAGAAGATCTCGGGGAGCGAGTACCTGCTGACGGACGTGCTCAAGGGGGAGCTCGGGTTCGACGGGTTCCTGATCTCGGACTACAACGCGGTCCAGCAGCTGGACCCGGACATGAAGACGGCCATCGCGATGTCCATCAACGCCGGGATGGACATGGTGATGATCCCCACGGACTACCGCCGGTTCATCCAGTACCTGACGGAGCTGGTGGAGGAGGGCACGGTCCCGGAGTCGCGGATCGATGACGCGGTCCGCCGGATCCTCCGGGTCAAGGCGCGGATGGGGATGCTCGACGACGCCTACTCGCCGCGTGCCGATCGGTCGCTGGCCGACTCCTTCGGGTCGGCCGAGCACCGTGCGGTGGCCCGGGAGGCGGTCCGGAAGTCGCTGGTCCTGCTCAAGAACGAGGGCGGCGCGCTCCCGCTGTCGAAGACCGCGCAGCGGATCCATGTGGTGGGCGCGGCGGCGGACGACATCGGGATCCAGTCCGGCGGGTGGACCATCGACTGGCAGGGTGGCACGGGCGCCATCACCCCGGGGGGGCCGACGTTCGTAGAGGCGATCCGGGCCGCGGCCGGCCCGGACACGGAGTTCACGTACTCGGGGGACGGGTCGGGCGCGGAGGGCGCCGACGCGGCCGTGGTGGTGATCGGCGAGCTGCCGTACGCGGAGATGGAGGGCGACCGGCTCGACCTGACGCTG
>JAWVYT010000476.1:0-2446 GCA_033722595.1 Longimicrobiales bacterium | reverse complement strand
CTTTTCGCCGCGCCGCAGATCGCCTGATGCCGCTCAGCGCGGCTCCGGCTCGAGCCGCAGCATCAGCACATCGTGCGGCGCCACTATCGCCACCAGCGGCGATGTCGTGTCCCCCATGGACCGGTCCCGCCAGAGGTCGCGTAGCGCATACGTCACCCGGTCGAAGGAAGCCGCCCGGCCGGAGAAATCGTCCTGCACCCACTCGTCCTGCCAGTCGAACGTGACCTCCCGGGATTCGTCCGCCCGGTTCAGGACCGCCATCGCCCAGTCGCCCCCGGCCAGCGGCTTGAACCAGATCTGTACGTCGCCCGCCGTCCGGTACGGGAACCCCTGGACCCCCAGCGAGTCCTGGTCCACGGCGATCACCGCACGGTTCGTCAGGATCGCCCGCGTGGACTCCGACATCTCCCGCAGGTCGTTGCCCGCCAGCAGCGGCGCCGCCAGCATCGCCCACATGGAGAAGTGGGCCCGGTCCTCCGACTCCGTCATCCCGTTCCCCACCTCCAGCATGTCGGGGTCGTTCCAGTGACCCGGGCCCGCGTACACCCGCAGCCCGTCCTGCATGTCCAGGATCGGCAGGATCCCCCACGACTTCCACGTGCCGTGGTCGACCACGCAGTCCCAGCAGTTCGTGATGTCCCCCGTCGTTCGCCAGAGGTGGCCGTACGAGGCACCCCACTCCCACGGGTCGTGCGTCCCCCACTCGCAGATGCTCAGGACCATCGGTCGGCCGGCCGCACGGATCGCCGCCGCCATCGTCTCGTACGCACCCTCCGCACTCAGGTTCTCCGTGGCGCACCAGTCGTACTTCAGATAGTCGACACCCCACCGCGCGTACGTCTGCGCGTCCTGGTACTCGTAGCCCCGGCTGCCAGGACGACCCGCACACGTGCGCCAGCCTGCGTCCGAGTAGATGCCCAGCTTCAGCCCCTTGGAATGGACGTAGTCCGCCACCGCCTTCATCCCCGACGGGAAACGCTCCGGGTCCGCACGGATGAACCCGAGACTGTCCCGCTGGCCGTGCCAGCAGTCGTCGATGTTCACGTACTTGTAGCCGGCATCCCGCATCCCCGACTCCACCATCGCGTCCGCCGTCTCCCGGATCAGCGCCTCCGTCACGTCGCAGCCGAAGTGGTTCCAGCTGTTCCACCCCATCGGCGGCGTCCGCGCCAGCGCCTCGAACTTCTGCGCCGCCGCATCGCCGACAGCAACCGCCGCCAGCATCATCACCAGCACGATTCTCACCACCACGACACCCTCCTCGATAGCACGCTTCCGCAGGCCCCCCGGAACCCCGCCGCCGGATCCTACCCGCCCCCCGCTCCGCCGTCAATCGACGACCGCCGGCCCCGGGAGCCCCGAAGCGACTCTTGCGTAACGAGGGCGCGCCCCTAGATTGGTGCTCAGCCCAACAAACCCTGCCCCGAGTCTCCGGCTGTACAGGGCCCGGACCCGTTTTTACCCACCGGGAGAGGCCGGCGATTCGCGAGCTCTTTCAGGAACGAGAAGCTCCCAGCGAACCGACCCGAAGGTGGCACCGGGGTGAATTTGTTAGCCCAATGGAGAATATCGAACCGCACGGCCCCGATGATCGGGCCGGGCCCCGGGGACGGGGTCGGCCCTGCGAGGGGCCGTGTGCCGTGTGTGCCCGCTGCTGAGCGCGGGCGATCGATGAAGCGCACTCCCATCGAACCCGAGTGAAAGGAGACCCTCCGGTACCTGCAACCGCGGTCGGCGCGCAGGGAAGTGGTCGCGCCGCCTGCTCCGAGAAGAAGGTGGAGCTCACAGCAACGGTGTGGAACATGATGAGACAACAGTCTACAGACGGAAGGAACGATCGCCGGAGGGGTCGGCGGTTCGGAGGCGCCTGGCAGCTGCTGGTGCTGTTCGGGCTACTGCTCATGGGGGCCGCGGAGGCGCAGGCGCAGCACTCCATAGCCGGTCGGGTGACGGCCTCGCCGGGGGGCGAGCCGCTGTCGGGCGTGGAGGTCCGCCTGGTCGACGGGATGGAGGCCACGCTGACCGACGCGGACGGCCGATACCGGATCGTGGTGCCGGAGACGAGCGGCACGCTTCGGTTCACGCTGCTCGGCTACGGCACCCAGGACGTGGAGTTCGACGGCCAGAGCGTGATCAACGTGACGCTCGACGTGCAGGCCGTGGAGCTGGAGGGCGTGGTAGTGATCGGCTACGGCGAGAAGTCGCGGATCACGCTGACGGAGTCGGTGGGGACGGTCTCCGAGGAACAGGTGAACATCGCGCCGATCTCGACGCCGGAAGTGGCGCTGCAGGGCCAGGTGTCGGGTGTGCAGGTCCTGTCGCAGTCGGGGAACCCGGGTGCGCCGGTCTCGATCCGGATCCGGGGCGTGGGCACGGTGGGCAACACGCAGCCGCTGTTCGTGATCGACGGGATCCCCGTCGGCCGAGGCTCGGACGCGTTCCAGAG
>JAWVYT010000475.1:0-2455 GCA_033722595.1 Longimicrobiales bacterium | reverse complement strand
GAACCGGGCGGGCCGCGCCTACGACGGCAGCCGGTCCAGGACCGCCCGGAACCGGGGATCCTCCCGGATCGGGTCGTAGCAGGGCATGACCAGGGTGTAGAGGAACCCCGGGTCGTCGCCGTCGGACACCACCGCGTGCAGCGTCCGGAGCGCCAGGTCGTACTCGCCGAGACCCGCCATCAGCAGCGCCAGTCTGGACCGGAAGTGGGACGGCGCCGTGGCCACCAGGCGCTCCAGCGCTTCCCGCCGCGGCGAGCCGGGCGGCGCACGGACGGGGTCGAGCAGCGCCGGCAGCGCTGCGTCGAGCTCCGGGACCCGGAGCCCGGCCGCCCCCTCGAGAATCAGCGTCGTGTCCACCTCGCAGAGCCCGATGCCCAGGAGGTTGTCGTGGAAGAGGGGCACGTCGGGGAACCGGTCGCGGGCCTCCCGGATCTCCGTCAGCGCGGCGTCCCGGCGGCCGGACGCGTAGAGGACCCCGGCCCGTACGTTCCGGGGCGCCGCGGCCAGCGGGTCCAGCTCGATGGCCCGCTCCAGCGCCGCCAGCGACTCGTCCAGCCGGTACTGGACCATGAGCGCCTCGCCGTACCACTGCCAGCCGGTGGCGTACGACGGCCGGAGCTCAATGGCTTTCCGGGCCTCGGCCACACCGGTCTCCCGGTCCCACGTCAGGACGACGGCCCGCTGGCTCAGCGCCGCGTGGGCCTCCGCCGCGCCGGGGTCCAGCGCCAGCGCCCGGTCCGCCGCCCGGAGCGCGATCTCGGCGTGGTCCCGGCCGGGGTCGTCGACGAACATGGGGAACAGCGCGTGGGTCAGCGCCACGCCGCCGTGGGCGGCGGCGTAGGTCGAGTCGGCCGCGATGGCCCGGTGGAAGAGCCGGGACGCCTCCTCCATGCCGCGGGACGTGCGCCGGTGCCACGCGGCCAGGCCCCGGAGGTAGAGGTCGTGGGCCCGAAGCCGGGCCGCGTCGGCCTCGGCCGGCGGCGGGAGCGACAGCCGGATGTCCACCTCGCCGGCCACCGCCGACGCGATCTCGTCCTGGAGCGCGAAGATGTCGCCGGCCTGCCGGTCGTAGCGGTGGGACCAGAGGACCCGCCCGTCCGCCACGTCGATGAGCTGCACGGAGATCCGGAGGTCGTCGCCATCCCGCCGCACGCTCCCGTCCAGCACCGCGTCCACCCCGAGCCGGGCCCCGATCTCGGTCACGCCGGCCGTCCGGTCCCGGAAGGCGAACGCCGACGCCCGACCCGCCACGTCCAGCTCCGGGACCGTGGCCAGCACGTCCATGAGCTCCTCGGCGATCCCCTCGCTGAAATAGCTCCGGTCGTCGGGGCTCAGGTCCTCGAACGGGAGCACGGCGATGGCCGTGTAGCTCCGGGCTTCCGACGCCGACGGCGCGTCCACCACCAGGAAGGCCAGGACGGCGACCAGCGCGATGCCCAGCACGAAGGCGGCGGCCACCCGCCGGCCCCCGGCCGGCGCGGCCCGCTGCACCCCCTGGGGCGTGCGCTCCAGCGCCCACGCCAGCACCAGCGCCAGGGGAAACCCCAGGAGGACCAGCGCGACCACCAGCGTGACCGTCCAGTCCGGGAGGTCCAGGGCCGGGAAAACGGCGTCCGCCACCTCCACCACGGTCCAGCCCACCACGCCGTAGACCACGGCCACGCCCAGGACGCCCCGTCGACGGAGCTCGGTGAACAGCGAGGAGTCGGAGGAAGACGGTTCCGGTGCCATGCTCCACTGCGGTCGGAGGCCTCGGCCAGCACCCTCCAAGATCCCACCGCCCGCCCCACGGCGCAACGCCGACCCGGCGGGACCGCCGGCCGGGTCCACGCCTCGCCCCCCGGGCGGGGGATTCGGGGACGGCCCCGAACAGGAAGAGGCGGCCCACGGCGCGTGGCCGTGAACCGCCTCCATCCGTTCGTGTCCGCGTGCCCGGGCACGGCGGGTGGCGGGGACACCGTCACCCCTGGCCGTCGGTCCTCTGACGGTCGGGGTCGGCCTCCGCCTGCAGCGCCTGGTTCAGCGCACGGTAGCCCGCACGCTGATCGCCGGTGGACTCGCTGATCACCAGCACGTCACCGGCCCGTACCTGGGTCTCGGCGCCGAAGACGTCGCGGAACCGGACCCACCGGGGCTCGAACTTCGCGTCGAGCTGGTCCCGGACACGATCTGCGGTCTCCCGCGTCACGGCGTACCACGCCGTGGCGGTCGTGATGACCCAGTAGTCACCCACGAGCCGCTGCGCCTCGGTCCCACCGAGGAACTGTGCGATCCGCTTGATCATGGCTCCACCTCGTCGTCGGCTCCCCGGGGTCCCGTGGCGGCGCGGACGGTCGCGTCGGGCCAGGGAGTCGCGTCGTCGCCTGCCCTCGGCGCCCGCCGGCCCCCAGGGTCCCGGATCGGGGAGATGACAGAAAGTGCCCCACCCGGGCACGCGGCGCGGGTGGGGCACTCG
>JAWVYT010000474.1:0-2463 GCA_033722595.1 Longimicrobiales bacterium | reverse complement strand
GCCCGGCTGCCGCTGCCGTGGACCAGCTGCACGGCCTCCGGGTGGACCCCCGCCTCGAGCAGGATCTCCACCAGCAGCGTGGCCGTGTGGGGCACGTCGTGGGCCGGCTTGAAGATCACGGCGTTCCCGCTGACCAGCGCCGGGAAGATCTTCCACGTGGGGATCGCCATGGGGAAGTTGAACGGCGTGATGATCCCGCACACGCCGATCGGCCGACGGTAGCTCATGGCCCACTTGTCACGCAGCTCGCTGGGCACGGTGTGCCCGAACAGGCGTCGGCCCTCCGACGCCGCGTAGTACGCCGTGTCGATCCCCTCCTGGACGTCCCCCTCCGTCTCGTCCAGGATCTTGCCCATCTCCCGGGTCATCGCCTCCGCGATCTCGCGCTTCCGGGCGCTCATCAGGTCGCCCACGCGTCGGAGCGCGTCGCCCCGCTGCGGCGCCGGCACCTTCCGCCACTCCGCGAACCCCTTCCTCGCCGATGCGACCGCCCGCTCGACGTCCTCCGGCCCCGAGAGCGGGAACTCGCCCAGCACCGTGTCCCAACGGGCAGGATTCCGGTTCGGGCCGTACTCGCCCGTCGACGGCTCGACCCACTCCCCTGCGATATAGTTCTCGAACTTCTTCGGCATGCCCGCCTTCCTGCCGTCGTCCGACGGCACCGGATCGGTTCCCGCACCTCACTCCCCGCCCAACCTGGGAAGCGCTGCGGGGACCGGCAACCCCGGACGAGGCGACGCCACGACCCCATGACGCCGGCCCGAAGCCCCCACAACAGCGAACGGGCCGGAACCCGTGCGGGCCCGACCCGTTCAGCACCCGGCTCGCGCCGGGCGACCCTCCCGTGTCGCTTACAGCGACGGGAGCAGCACCTCGTCCACCACGTGGATGATGCCGTTGCTGGCCGAAATGTTCGGCGCGATGATGTCCGCGTCCGTGGCGGGCATGTAGTCCTCGATGGACCCGTCCGCCGTCACGTTGAAGGTCTGACCGAGCAGCGTCTCGATCGTCCGCTCGCCCACCCGCGGCACGACGCTGTTCGCCGCACGCCGGCCCTCGGTCACGTGGTAGAAGAGCACATCCAGGACGAGCTCGGCCGGAAGGTCACGGATCCCATCCACGTCCTCACCCAGCACGTCGTACAGGTTCGCGAACGCCTCGTTCGTCGGCGCGAAGACCGTGTACTGGTCCGTGCCGTTCAGGAACAGATCCACCAGACCCGCGTCCAGCTCCTCATCCACGTACACCAGCGCACCCACCAGCTCGTCGAAGCCCGCGCCGATCGCGATCTCAGCGATCGACTCGCCGCCCGGTGCCGGCGCCGGCGCCGCCTGCGCCGCACGCTCCGACGCCGACTCCACCTCCGGGCCGGCCAGCTCCTGACCGTACTCGCTGCACGCACTCGCCGTCATCGCCAGTGCCACCGCTACCGGGACTGCAATGAAACGCCTCATGTCCGAATCTCCCTCTCCAAGGTTCGTACCCGCCTCGGCCCGTCTCTCGGGCCCGCCGATCCGGACCGCACATCCCGTGCCAATGTCTAGGTTTTGTCTATATATCTAACTGAACATATCATAGACAGTAGCTCCGCCTCGCACAGAGAACAACGCCGGCTCGGGGACTCGCTGGTCGAGGGGTGCGCCGGGCCTTCAGCGGGGCCACCGGGCCGGCGGCGAGCGTCGTGGTACGGGAGGGGTACGATGGCGCTGCGGCCGCCGTGGGGCGGCCGGTCATCCTGCGTGGGACCTCGGCGGGCCCGCGAGCGTGCCGTCAGCCGATCATCACAGGAGCGCGATCGCCATCACCGCGGCCACCATGAAGCCCAGCAGCCCGCTGTACACGATCCACAGCCGCTGCCAGCTCAGCCCGGGATGGATCCGCTTCGCCAGCCACGCCAGCGCCGCCCCACCTGCCAGCGAGGTCAGCACCCAGATCCCCACCAGCAGCGTCCACACCAGACTCTCGCTCACTTGCCTCTTGCCTCTTGCCTCTTGCCTCTTGCCTCTTGCCTCTTGCCTCTTGCCTCTTGCCTCTTGCCTCCGCCTCCTCACTCTTCCCGCTGCAGCCCGTGCTTGTCGATCTTCTTGTACAGGTTCGACCGAGGCATGTCGATCGCCCGGGCCGTGGCGCTGACGTTCCAGTCGTGCTCGCGGAGCTTCCCGAGGATGTAGGCCTTCTCGGCCCGGTCTTTGAACTCGGCGAAGGTGTCGGTGCGCATCAGCTCGGCCGGCAGCCCCGCCCCCTGGGCCCCGCCGAGCAGCCGCTCCACCTCCCGGACGCCGATCTCGGGGCCGTGCGACAGAATCAGCAGGCGCTCGACGGTGTTCTTGAGCTCCCGGACGTTCCCCGGCCAGTCCAGCCCCGCCAGGCGCTCCACCGCCTCCGGTGTGAGCCGGCGCGGTGGAAGCCGCTGCTCCTCGATCGCCCGCTCGGTGAAATGGCGGACCAGCATGGGGACGTCCT
>JAWVYT010000473.1:0-2481 GCA_033722595.1 Longimicrobiales bacterium | reverse complement strand
CCAGGAGGTGGCGGCCGCTCACGACTCGCCCCCCGTGACCAGGAGCTCCTCGCCCTCGGCGGCCACGCCGAGCGCGAGATCGGAGCCCCGCCGGTCCACGGCCTCGCGCATCGTGTCGAGGATGCCCAACAGCTCGGCGTCCGTCCGCTCGGGCGCGTGGTGGAAGAAGTACAGCCGGGCCACGCCGGCGTCCTCGGCGAGCTTCACGGCCTGCTCGAACGTGCTGTGGCCCCACCCCTCCACGTCCGGGTACTCCTCCTCGGTGAACATCGCGTCGTGGAAGAGCACGTCCACGCCGTCGAGGAACGCGACCAGCCCGTCGTACCAGTCGGGGCCATCGACCGGATAGCTGGAGCCCACCAGCTCGTTGTCGGGGATGTACGCGACCGCCGCCGATCCCGCGCGGATCCGGTAGCCGTAGGTGTGGGCCGCGTGCCGCACCCGATACGCCGCCACCTCGGTCCCGTCATGGTGCCACGGCCGCCCGGACAGGTGCTCGAACGAGAGCTCGGCCGCCAGCGCTTCGTAGGGGACCGGGAAGTACACGGGCCCCATCTGCGTCTTCAGCAGCGTCTCGATGTCCAGGTCGCCCTGCCGGGCGGCATGGATCCGGATCCGGCTGTCCTCGGCGTGGAGCGGCGCGAAGAAGGGGATCCCCTGGATATGGTCCCAGTGGAAGTGGGTCACGAAGATGTCCGCGGCCGTGGGGCCCTGCTCCTGCCCCAGTCGGTTCCCCAACACCCGGATCCCGGTACCCGCGTCGAAGATGTGGCACCGCTCGTCGTCCGTCCGGATCTCGAGGCACGAGGTGTTGCCCCCGAACCGGGCCGTCGCGGGGCCCGGGCTCGGGATGGAGCCCCGGGTGCCCCAGCACGTGGCCCGCAGCGTCGGGCCGGTCGCGGCGCCGGGGACGGAGGGCTTGGCGAGGTCGGTCGCGTCCGGGTTCGTTGGGCCGTCCATGATGGCAGTAAGGGTGTTGGGGGCCGCCGGGGTCGGGAGAGGGTACGGGGGACGCGAGCGTCGACATCCCGTGGGGCCGAGGGCTCAAGATGGCCGGTGCCGGGACCCCCTGCAAGTCTGCGATTCCCTTTTGCGGGAGCCGGCCCAACCCGTACATTCCACGCGTCCCTCACCCACCCCTCGCCTGTGGAGGCGCGTCCATGAGCTCAGAGTCGGCCGAGAAGGTCATCGAGGTGCTGGGGCGGGTCCCCCTCTTCCAGGGGCTCCCCCGCTCAGACCTGCAGCGGATCGCGGCCCTGCTGCAGCCCCGGGAGGTCAACGCAGGCGAGTTCCTGTTCCGGGAGGGCGACGCAGGGGACAAGTTCTACATCGTGTTCGGCGGGGCCGTGGAAGTCCTGAAGGAACGGCCGCTGGGGGACCACGAGCTGCTGGCGGTGAAGCGCGGCGGGGACGCGTTCGGCGAGATGGCGCTGCTGACCGAGGCGCCCCGGTCGGCGTCGGTCCGTGCGGTCGAGGACACGCGGCTCCTGAGCGTCGCCAAGTCGGATTTCGACCGGCTGCTGGGCGGCGAATCGCTTTCCGTCCGGCTCATGCAGGGCCTGGCCAGGGCGCTCCGGTCGCTGGACATCCGGTTCGCAGCCCGCCATGTGGGCACAGGCGGAGACGCGCTGGAGGAGTATGGCAAGCTCGTGCTGGCGGGGCTCGAGCCTCGGACGGCGCCCCAGGCCGAGGGGTTCCGGATCGCGGGCGCGACCGCCCGGGACGACGCGGTGCCCGGCGCTTCCCTGTGGGACGGGTTCGCCACCGACGACGGTCGTACGCTCTTCACGGTGATGGACGTGAAGGGGACCGGGCTGCCGCCGGCCCACCTCCTCGCCGTGACCCGGTCGCTGTTCAGGGAGATTGCGCCGCGCGAGGACGCCAGCCAGATCCTCCGGCGGCTCAACACCGCCACCTTCGCGAACCTCTTCGAGGGGCTCGACGAGTGCGTGGAAGCCGCGCTGATCCACATCCGGGACGGGACGCTGACCTGGAGCTGTGCCGGTGAGCAGCCGGCCGTGGTGCTGCGGGGCGACGGGTCCACCGACGAGCCCCCGAGCTACGGCCCCCCGCTCGGGATCCTGCCCCATTTCGAGTACAGCACCGCGCCGCTGGAGCTGGACGACGGCGAGACGCTGCTGGTCTTCTCCGAGGCGAGGCCGGCGCTGGTGAAGGGCGCGGTCGACCTGGCCCGGGAGCGGGCCGGCACCGAGCCCGCCGAGCTGGCGCGACTCCTCCAGGCCGCGCTCAAGGAGATCCAGACCCGGGGCTCGGAGACCGATGTCTCCTTCCTCGTGATCCAGAAGATCGCCTAGACGACACGAAACGGCAGGGTCCCTTCGGGGTACCCAACGCGATGCGGCACTCGACGGACGATGGCCCCTACACGGACGACAGGCGGGATAGCGATATGGCGGACGAAGCAGCGGTGAAGAAGGCGCTCCGGAAGGTCAAGGACCCGGAGCTCAACCTGGACCTGGT
>JAWVYT010000472.1:0-2482 GCA_033722595.1 Longimicrobiales bacterium | reverse complement strand
CCCCGAGACCGACATCTTCAACGCGGCCAGCGCGAGCATCGTGGTGGGGATCATGATCATCCCCATGGTCTCGTCGCTCTCCGAGGACGCCATGAGCGCGGTCCCGGACTCGCTGCGCCGGGGCGCGTACGCCCTGGGCGCCACGAAGTACGAGGTCTCTACGCGTACGGTGCTGCCCGCCGCGCTGTCGGGGGTGGTGGCGTCGTTCATCCTGGCGCTGTCGCGGGCGATCGGGGAGACCATGGCCGTGACCATCGCCGCCGGCGCTACGCCGAAGCTCACGCTGAACCCGTTCACCAGCATCGAGACGATGACGGCGTACATCGTCCAGGTCAGCAAGGGCGAGACGCCGTACGGCACCATCGAGTACAAGACGATCTTCGCCGTGGGGCTCGTGCTGTTCGTGATCACGCTGGCGATGAACGCGCTGAGCCTGCGGGTCCTGCGCCGGTTCCGGGAGGCGTACGAATGAGGGGCGAGACGCGGACCCCGACACCCCGGCCGGAGACGGTGGGACCCGACCGGTCGGCGCCGGATCCCACGCTCACGGATCGGGCGGAGTACGAGCCCCGCGTTCAGCGGCGGCACCGCAATGGCGCCATCTTCGCGGCCGTGGCCATGACCGCCACGCTGGTCGGCGTATCGCTCCTGGTGATCCTGTTGTTCGACCTGATCACCGACGGCGTGGGTCGCCTGTCGTGGGAGTTCATCACGTCGTTCCCGTCCCGCCTCGCGGGCCGCGCCGGAGTCTGGCCGGCGCTGGTGGGCAGCGTCTGGGTGCTGGTCCTCACGGCCGCCATCTCGTTCCCGCTGGGCGTAGGGACCGCCATCTGGCTCGAGGAGTACGCGCCCAACAGCCGGCTCAAGCGGATCATCCAGCTCAACATCTCGAACCTGGCGGCGGTCCCGTCGGTGGTGTACGGGATCCTGGGGCTGGCGGTCTTCGTCCGCTTCTTCGCGTTCGGCCGGAGCCTGCTGGCGGGGGCGGCGACGCTGGCACTCCTGATCCTGCCGGTGATCATCATCGCCGCACAGGAGGCCATCAAGGCGGTGCCGCCGAGCATCCGGTTCGGGGCATACGCCCTCGGCGCCACCCGCTGGCAGGTCGTCTCGCGACAGGTGCTGCCCCAGGCGTTCCCCGGGATCCTGACCGGTACGATCCTCGCCCTCTCGCGGGCCATCGGCGAGACCGCGCCACTCATCGTGATCGGCGCCGTGGGGTACGTGGCGTTCCTGCCCGAGGGCCCGCTCGACGAGTTCACGGTGATGCCGATCCAGATCTACGACTGGATCAGCCGGCCCCAGGCCGAGTTCCACGAGCTGGCGGCCAGCGGGATCGTGGTCCTGCTCGTCGTGCTGCTGAGCATGAACGCCGTGGCGATCCTGCTGCGGAACCGATTTTCGAAGGAACGAGGCGAATGAGCGAAGCCATCATCACGCCGCCCGGCGATGCCGTCCTGTCGACGGAGGGCCTCTGGGTGCGGTACGGCGAGAAGCCGGCGGTGAAAGACATCACGCTGTCCGTCCCGGGGAACCGCGTCGTGGCGTTCATCGGACCGTCGGGGTGCGGGAAGAGCACCCTGCTGCGGTGCTTCAACCGGATGAACGACCTGGTCCCGGCCGCCCGGATCGAGGGCATCGTCCGGCATCACGGCGAGGACCTGTACGGCCCCGAGGTCGACCCCGTCGACGTGCGGCGTCGGATCGGGATGGTCTTCCAGAAGCCGAACCCGTTCCCCAAGTCCATCTACGACAACGTGGCGTTCGGTGCGAGGATCAACGGGTTCCGGGGCGACATGGACGAGCTGGTGGAGCGATCTCTGCGGCAGGCGGCGCTGTGGGACGAGGTGAAGGACCGGCTCCACGAGGGCGCCCTGGGGCTGTCCGGAGGCCAGCAGCAGCGGCTCGTCGTGGCTCGCGCGCTCGCCATCGAGCCGGAGATCATCCTCATGGACGAGCCGACGTCGGCGCTCGACCCGATCGCCACGCAGCGGATCGAGGAGCTGATCTTCGACCTGAAGCAGGACTACTCGGTGGTCATCGTGACGCATAATATGCAGCAGGCGGCGCGGATCAGTGATTACACCGCGTTCCTCTACATGGGGGAGCTCATCGAGTACGGCGAGACGGACCGGCTCTTCACGAACCCCGTGGAGGAGCGGACGGAGGCCTATATCACGGGGAGGTTCGGATGAAGCAGCACCGCCACTTCGAGGACGAGCTGGACGCGCTCAAGGAGAGCCTGGTCCGGATGGCGGGGCTGGCCGAGGCCCAGGTCGACGCCGCCGTCCAGAGCCTGCTCGAACGGGACGTGGAGCTGGCCCGGCAGGTCATCGATCAGGACCCGGAGGTGGACGAGCTGGAGATGGCCATCGACAACCAGGCCATCAGCCTGCTCGCGCTCCAGCAGCCGATGGCCCGCGACCTCCGGTTCATCACCATGGCCATGAAGATCAGCAACGACCTGGAGCGGGTCGGCGAT
>JAWVYT010000471.1:0-2485 GCA_033722595.1 Longimicrobiales bacterium | reverse complement strand
GCGCTCCCCCCCGGCCTGGGTCACGGCCAGGGCGATGCCGAAATCGGCCACCAGCGGCCGGCCGGCGCTCAGCAGGATATTGGCGGGCTTGATGTCCCGGTGGATGATCCCCTGGGCGTGAGCCGCCTGGAGCGCCTCCGCTACCTCGGAGATGATCCCCACCGCCTCGTCCACGTGGAGCTGCTTCTCGCGCTGGATCTTCTCCCGGAGGCTCTCCCCCTCGATGTACGGCATCACGTAGTAGAGGAAGCTGTCGGCCTCCCCGGAGTCGAAGAGGGGCAGGATGTTCGGGTGCTGCAGGTTCGCCGTGGTCCGGATCTCGGTGAGGAACCGCTCCGCGCCGACCACGGCGGCCAGCTCCGGCTTCAGCACCTTGAGCGCCACGCGCCTGTCATGCTTGATGTCGTGGGCCAGATAGACCGTGGCCATTCCGCCCTGACCGAGCTCTCGCTCGATCCGGTAGCGGCCCTCGAGGGCGGCGTTCAGGCGCTCGATCATCGGTCCTCCCGCCGGCTCGCTCATCGGGCGACCTTCTCCTTCAGCTCGGTGGCCAGGTTGTCCACCACCACCAGGTGGGTTCCGCCCCCCCTTTCCACCGGCAGGAGAACGAACACGCTGTCGCCCGGCAGGACGTCGTAGCCCCGATGGTTGTATTCGTTGAAGTACAGGGGGAAGAGGACCTCGCGCTCGCCCACGGCGAACGTCGGCTCGGTACGGACGCGCGCCGCGACCAGCCGGCCGCCGGTGCCGCGGTAGAAGATCTCGGTCCCGCCCCGCGACCAGAGGGGCTCGTTTCCGCCGTCCTCGGACACCTGCCACCGTGCGGTCTCCACGTCCGGGAACGGTCGCACGTAGATCTCGTCGCGGCCCGACTCGTCGGAGACGTATGCGATCCACCGCCCGTCGGGGGAGAACGTGGGCGACCGCTCGGCGGCGGGGGTCGTGAGCAAGGGTACGTCCTCATCCTCCAGCACGCCGTCCGGCCCGAACCGACGCGCCAGGATGTCGGCCCCAGGGGCTTGCAGCGCGTTGGTCCGGTACAGGAGCCATTCGCCGTCCGGGGAGACCTCGGCCGCCACCACATCACGGGGCAGGTCGAGGAGCAGCTGCGCCGGGGCGCTCCCGTCGGCCCGGACCTGCCACAGGTCGAAGCCCCCGCCCCGGTTGGAATAGTAGAAGATGTTCCGGCCGTCGGGCGTCCATTCGGGCCGCTGGTTGTTGCTGCCGTTGGCGAACGTGCGCTTGGCCGCAGGGCCGCCCGCGAGCTCCTTGACCCAGAGGTGCTCGCCCTCGGGGCTGACCATGCTCGCCGCCACCCGGTCCCCGGACGGCGAGACGGCCAGCGACGTGAACGCGCCCTGCCAGTCCGGGTCCACGGGCCGCTCGGTCCCGTCTCTGGAGGCGCGGATCAGCGACTGGTTATCGGCGTCGTCTCCTGCGGCCTCCCGGTAAACGAGTGTTCCTTCGTCCGACACGGCGAAGTCCACCCCGTTGATCGAGAAACCGACGCCCTCCGCCAGCGCCACCGGGCTGCCGGTGATCTCCAGCGCGGCCAGGTCGAACGGCGCGGCCAGCAGTCGCCCGCCCTGCGTAACGGCCAGGAGATGACCCGACGGGACGTATCCGCCGGTGACCCCCCGCATCCGGCCCCGGATCTCACCGGTTTCCAGGTCCACGATCACGAGCTCGGCGGCATCGGGGTCCGATCCCACGGACGTGACGGAAGCGTACACCAGACCGCGGCCGCCCGGCAGGACCTTGGGGTAGGCGTGCAGGAACTCGCCCCCGGCGGTGTCGATCCGGGTCACGGGCTCCGGCTCGCCGCCCGTGGCAGGAATCCGGACGATCCCCGTGCTGGCGGTGTAGTACAGCATGTCGTCCGGTCCCCAGTCCAGCCCGAACGTCTGGTTGTCCGGTGCCGGGAAGGCCAGCGGCGGCTCGCCGCCCAGTGTGGCCACGCCCAGGTCGCTGTTGCCCGTGCCGTATGCGATCCGCCGGCCGTCCGGCGAGAACGTGGGCATCCCGGGCGTGGTGGCGCCCGTGATCCGCCGGGCCTGGAGCTGGTCCCGGGGCCGGACGTAGAGGCCCGCAGCGCCGTCGTCCCCGATGGCCACGTACGTCAGCATGGACCCGTCCGGCGAGATGTCCAGCCGGCGGCCCACCACCGACGGCGCCAGCGTCTCACCCGTGAGCTCCATCCGGTAGCGCCGGACAGGGTCGGGGTCGTCCGGGAGGCGCCCCATGACCGCAATCGCCGTCGTGGCCACCGCCAGCACGGCCAGGACCAGCGCGGCCACCTTCCAGCCCCCGCCGGTGGTCGCAGCGGCCCCGCGAGCGCCCATCACGCCCACTCCGGCGGAGAAGCTCGGATTCCTGAGCGCCTCGACGAACGCCTTCGCGCTCTCGAACCGGTCCGCCGGCAGCCGCTGCAGCGACTTGTGGACCGCCGCCTCCACGTTCGCGGGCACGGATTTCCTGTGCTCCG
>JAWVYT010000470.1:0-2486 GCA_033722595.1 Longimicrobiales bacterium | reverse complement strand
TCGCACCTTCCGGGAGCTCCAGCACCAGCGCCCCCGGCTCCAGGTCCGACGCGGCCAGCGTCTCCTGGATGTATTCCGGGAGCCCCGGGTCCCGCAGCGACTGCGGCGACAGGTTCACCGACACCCAACCCTGCCACCCGCCGTCCAGCTGCACGGACCGCTGATGGATCGCACGCGCGACGGCCCAGCGGTCCAGCGACCGGATCAGCCCCGCCCGCTCCGCCAGCTCGATGAACTCCGACGCGGCCACGAGCCCACGCGTGAAATGCCGCCAGCGAGACAGCGCCTCGGCCCCGGTCATCTCGCCGGTCACGATGCTGAACACCGGCTGGTAGTAGAGATGGAACTCGTGATGCTCCAGCGCCTGCCGCATGTCGGCCTCGAGACGGAGCTGGTCGGTGAGCATCCGGCGGAGCTCCGGTCGGTAGAACTGGATCCCCGACGCGCTGCTCTTGGCCCGGTACATCGCCATGTCCGCGGCCTCGAGCAGCCCCTCCAGGGTCTCGGCGTCGTCCGGGAAGACCGCCACCCCGAGGCTGGCTCCGACCGGGATCTCGTGGACCCCCTCCACCACGCTGGCCGGCATGCGCTCCAGGATCCGGTGCGCCACCCGCCCCGCCGACTCCTCGTCCCGGACCTCCGTCAGCAGGACCGCGAACTCATCGCCGCCGAGCCGGGCGATGACGTCGGTCTCGCGCACCGCCTCCTCCAGCGCGTCCGCCACGTCCTTGAGCAGATCGTCACCCCGCTCGTGTCCCAGCACGTCGTTCACCTGCTTGAACCGGTCCAGATCCATGTAGAAGACGGCCACGGACTCGCCGTGACGCCGCGCCATCGACAATGCGCTCTCGCCCTGCTCGTGGAAGAACCGCCGGTTCGCCAGCCCCGTCAGGGCGTCGTAGTAGGCGAGCCGCTGGATCTCCGTCTCGAACGTCTTCCGGGGCGTGATGTCCCGGAGCACGAAGAGGACCCCGCCCACCACCGGGGAGTGCGTGAGGTTCACGAGCCGCGCGGCGATGAAGCACTCCGTGCCATCGGGTCGACGCGCGTTGACCTCCACGGTGGCCGTAGCGCTCGGCCGCTCCCGGACCCGGACGTACGCCTGCAGGATCCGCCGGCGCTCACGGCCCTTCACCAGCTCGATGATGTCGCCTCGCGAGGCCAGGTGCACCGGGTCCACGCCGAGCACGGTCCGGGCGTTCGGGCTCACGAACACGACCTCGCCGTCGGCGTCGACCACCACGTGCGCCTCCCCGCCGTGCTCCAGCAGCGAGCGATACAGCTGGTGGGCGGCCCGCTCCCGCGCGGTAACGGCCTGCCCGAGGCCGAGGTCCCGGTGGTACAGGTACCACACGAGGCCGAGGCCGCCGAGCCAGATCACCGCCGCGACCGCGGCGGCCAGGATCGAGCCGTTCAGGGCGAGCGTCGGGACCAGGTAGAGACCGGTCCCCGCAAGCAGCACCCCGAGAACCAGCTGGGCGACGGTGGAGGGGCGCCGCTCGGAATCAATGCGGGACATGAAGTAGCAAATATGCGCCAGGGAACCCGCGACGCAAGAAATCGGCTCCCGCGGTGACGCCTGTCTCGGGCTATCGGGCCCGCGCCTTGCCCAGCGGTACGACCTGGTTCCCGAGGTCGGCGTCCAGGAGCGAGCCGTCAGGGTCCACCACGACGGCCTCGGGGCGCACCGTCGGACGCAGCGTCACTGACACGCTGCGCTCCCGGGACTCCACGAGGACACGGACATCTCCGGCCTCGACGACCACGGGCATCCACGCCGGGCCCCGCCGCTCGAGCTCCGCCGTCACCACATACCTCCCGTCCCCGGCCTCCGCGACGCGAGCGCCCGCCAGGCCCCAGTCGAGCCAGTCGGTCGTCTCCAGCCACTGGTGGAAGAACCAGCCCAGGTCCCGGCCCGAGACCCGCTCCATCGCACGGCGGAAGTCGTGCCCGGTGACGTTCCGGAAGCGGTAGCGCCCGTGGTACTCCCGCAGTCCCGCACGGAAGACCTCCTCGCCCAGCATGTCCCGGAGCATCCGCAGGACCAGCGCGCCCTTGTCGTACGTCATCAGCACGTACATCCGGTAGCTCGAGAACTCGGTGGCGGCCAGCCCGACCGGCTCGGAACGGCCCGTCCGGTCGAGCGCGGCGATGTAGGCCCGGGACCGGCTCCACACCCCCTCGGGGTCGGCCCCGTGCTCCACACTGAACCATCTCGACAGGAACCGGGCCATCCCCTCATCCAGCCACCCCTCCCGCCACTCGTTGTTCGCCAGGATCCCGTGGGCATACATGTGCACCGTCTCGTGAACCACCGCACCCCCATCCGTCATGTACAGCATCGGGTACTCGGTGGCGCCATCCTCCACCCGGTCGGTGACCGTGAGCTGCGGCCACGGGTACTCGCCGAACAGCCCGGCCGTCCATTCCAGCGCATCCCGCTGCTTCGTAAGCACACGCTCGGCGTCCCACCCCTCACTGGACGG
>JAWVYT010000469.1:0-2492 GCA_033722595.1 Longimicrobiales bacterium | reverse complement strand
CACGGACTGGATGATGGTCGCGCTCCCGTAGCGCGGAAGGAGAACCGATGGAAGCGAAGAACTACTGGAACCCGTACGCGGCCGGCGCCCTGCTCGGACTCACGCTCCTGGCCACGTTCCTGGTCACGGGCGGCGGCCTGGGCGCGAGCGCGCTGCCGAAGCGGATGATCGCCCTGGGCGCCCTGACGGCCGCGCCGGAATGGACCGCCCAGAACGCCGTGCTCTCCGGGTACGTGGAGGCCGGCAACCCGCTCCGGAACTGGCTCGTCATCGAGGTGATCGGGGTCCTCCTGGGCGGCTTCATCGGCGCGCTCTCGGCCGGCCGATTCAAGGCCACGGTGGAGAAAGGGCCCAGGATCTCGACGAGGGGCCGTCTGGGCTACGCGCTGACCGGGGGCGTGCTCATGGGCTTCGCCGCCGCCCTCGCCCGGGGCTGCACGTCCGGGCAGGCGCTGTCGGGCGGCGCGCTCCTGGCCACGGGCAGCTGGGTCTTCATGCTGATGGTCTTCGCGGGCGGCTACGCGACCGCGTGGTTCGTGAGGAGGCAGTGGATATGAGCGAGCTCTTCCCGCTGGTGTTCCAGAACGCCGAGGTACAGCTGCTGACCGCCGTGGTTCTCGGCTTCCTGTTCGGGTTCTCCCTCGAGCGGGGCGGCTTCGGCAACGCGCGCAAGCTGGCCGGGCAGTTCTACCTCCACGACATGACGGTCTTCAAGGTCATGTTCACCGCGATCCTCGTGGCCATGGTCGGGCTGTACACCCTCGTCGGGCTCGGCTGGGTGGACATGGCCCGGCTATGGATCAACCCGACCTTCATGTGGGCCCAGGTCGTCGGCGGGTTCGTGCTGGGCATGGGCTTCATCATGAGCGGGCTCTGTCCCGGCACGTCGGTGGTCTCGGCCGCGTCCGGTCGCTGGGACGGACTCGTGACCATTGCCGGGATCTTCATCGGTACCGCCGTCTTCACCGTGGCGGTGGACCTCTTCCCGGCGCTGGAGTCGCTCTACCGGGGCGGCGAGATGGGCGTGTCGGTCCTCCCGGAGCTCTTCGGGCTGCCCACGCTCCCGTTCGTGCTGGTGATCGTGCTGGTGGCGGCCACCGCGTTCGTGGGCGCGGAGGCCGTGGAGGACATCTTCAGTCGCCGCCACGCCGAGGTCGAGCTCACCCCGCCGGCGCGGCCGTTCGCCAAGTTCGGTGTGGCGGCGACGCTGAGCCTCGTGCTCATCGTGGGCCTCGGGCTCCGGCCCCCGCGCGCGGCTGAGGCCCAGTACCGGGCGATCGCCGCTGACCCGATCCCCGCGCTGACGCTGGCCGAGCGGATCATCGCCGGGGACCCGGACCTCATGGTGCTGGACCTCCGGGGCGACGCCGAGGACCGGATCCCCGGCGCATACCCGGTGGCGCTGGACAGCACCGCGCTGCCGGTCCTGGCCGGCGCCGGCGGGAGCACCGACGTGGTCCTCGTCGATCCGTACGGCGCGCTGGACTACGTCCCGGCCGGCTGGCCCGACCGGCCCACCTACCGGACCGTTGTGAACGGCTGGCGGGGGTGGGAGGCCCGGGTCCTGACGCCCGCGGAGCCCGAGGCGACCACCGTCGAGGAGCTCGCCCGGGTCCGGTACCAGCGGGGCATCTCCGCCTACTTCTCCGGCGCTGCCGCGGCGCCACAGGCGGTGGCGCCACCGCCTGCCATCCCCACGGATGGTGGCGGCGCGAAGCCGAAGCGCGGCGGCTGCTGATCCCGGCGCGCTAGCCGCGTCCCATGACCCGGCGCTCCACCAGGTCGGCGAGTCGGGCCGCTACGCCCGGGTCCTCGGCGTCGAAGGTCGGGAACGGGACGCGGGCCGCGTACGCGTCGTCGTCGGTGATGGCGGCGATGTAGTCGGCGGCGGTGTCGTCATCGGGGTCGAAGACCGGCGTGTCGTGAGCAGCCCGGCGGAAGACCTCGATCTTGGGCAGCCGCTCGCCCTTGAAGCCCTCCACGACCACCACGTCGGCGTCCGCCAGGTACCGGGCGGCGAGCTCGGCGGGCGACGCCTCCTCGCCGAGCGGCCAGGTCCCCAGGACCGCGAACTGGCCAGGGCCGGCCAGCACCACGCGCTCCGCCCCGCCCTCGACCCGGTGCCGGAACGAGTCGGTGCCCCGGCGGTCCAGGTCGAAGTGATGGCCGTGCTTGATGGTCATGACCCGATGGCCCCGCTGCCGGAGCTCGGCGACGAGCTTGAGCACGGTCGTGGTCTTGCCCGAATTCTTCTTGCCCACGACGCAGACCGTGGGCGGCGTCATCCCGGTCACGGCGGGGGCAAGGGCCGGGCGGTCAGCCCGGGTGCCCGACCGATTCGGCGCCGGCCAGCCGGACGGGCGCAATGGCGCGGCCGCGGCTCTCCTCCAGCCCCCGGTCCAGGGCCCGGAAGAACTTGTTCAAGCGGCGGACGTTGGTGCCCAGGTCGTAGCGACCGCTTCGGCACGCGGCCAACGCGTCCACCCGGGTCT
>JAWVYT010000468.1:0-2508 GCA_033722595.1 Longimicrobiales bacterium | reverse complement strand
CCGAGGATGGCGGCCGCCTCGCTCTCCAGCTCACCGGCGTCCCCGGCGCCCGAGAGCCCCGGCGACCGCCCGTTCCCGACCCCGGCCTCGTACACCAGGGTCGACCGACCCACGGCCAGGTTCCCGCTCGCCAGGACGCCCATGAAGTGGACGGGGATCAGCGGGGTGCCGAACCGGACGGTGCGGGGCCGATCGATGGACAGCTGGAGCCACAGGCCGTGGTGATGCTGCGTGTTCCACCACGAGATCGGCGTGTGGTAGCGGCCGGCCGAGATCTTCAGGGCATCGGCCACGTCATACGCCAGGATCAGCCGCTCCAGCGTGGCCACCGGGCCGGTGCTGCGCGACGACACCGTGGCCTCGACGGCCACCGTGATCCGGTCGCTCAGCGAGCCGTTCAGGTGGCCCACCACCTGGCCGAGGGAGAACCCCTCGTTCACGTCCCGCTCGGTCCACTCGTACGTGACGTCGCTGAACAGCATCACGCGGACCGGTGGCCCGAGATCCGCCTCCTGCGCCGCGAGGGGAGTGAGCGAGGTGACCAGCAGCGCGAGGGCTACGAGTGCGAATGGCATGTCGTACCAGGGGATAGGGGGCATGGCCGGTGCCCCAAGATACGGCCCGTGACGGCCGCCGCAAAGAGCCCGAGCCCGAGGACACGGCGCCCGGGGCCGGATTCCGGAGCCCGATCGGAGGTGATGGCCCGGACTATGTCCCGGGCTGTGCCCCACCCCCCTCCCGGTGCCCCCTCAGGAGTCGGACCGTCTCGTCGTCGAGGATGGCCGGGTAATGCAGCCCCAGATCGCGCGCCACGGCGCGGGCCGCCCTGCGGAACAGCTCGATCATGGCGTCCAGCGCCCGCCGATGGCTCGCGAGCGTGTCGGCTGCGTACGTCGCGTCGAGCAGCTCCCGGTCCTCCAGGTCCAGAAGCCAGCGGAGCCCCCGCCCCCTGACCCCCACCGACTGCTCCCATTCCCTGGGGATCTGCACGTACCACTCCAGCATCGGCACGAGACACTCGTAACGGAGCACCGTCTCGAGGCTGTAGCGGGCCGGCAGGAGCTCGTTCCGGGAGACGTATTTGCCCACGTACAGCGTCTCCCACCAGAACTCGTCCACCAGGGCGCGGTACTCGCGCGTCGTAGGGGGACGGGGGACGTAGGCGGAGGCCGACGGGGGACGGAGCGCAGCGGCGTCGCCGTCCCGATCCAGCAGGACCCGGTACCCGGCCGCGAGCCAGTCCGGAAGCGCTTCCTGCTCCGCGATCCGATGGAGCAGGTCGACCCGAGACAGCGTGAAGTCGATCCGATGCCCGCCGCGGTACTGGACCAGCCGCGTCGGGACCGTCTCGCCCCGGTGCTCGGTGACCTCCCGGAGCACGATCAGCGGCCGACCGAACGCCTCCAGCCAGTCATCCTTCCGGTGCAGCCGGCTGGCAGGATCGAGGAACAGGATGACATCGTGATCGCTGTATCCGTCCCGGGCGCCCTGCGGCGTCGCCCGCGACCCGATGAGGAGGGCCGCGCGGACATCGGGCTGACCCTTCGCCCACTCCGCGATCTTCGCTTCGAGCGGGCTGATGGACGGCTTCTCTTGCTTCATCTATGACTCCAGTACACCGCGGGATCCGGGATACGGGCCGATCCGTTTTCGAACGTACGTCGGCTCGCCGGGCCGGGCCAGACGCACGGCTCCCCCCGGGTGGCAGGGCTTCGTATCATTCCCGTAACAAACCGCTCCAGCGCCTTGTCACGGGGTGGCCGGGTCGCGCGCGGCGATGCCATCATCGGATGTCCGGCCCGGCACCGCGCACGGGAGGCCTGGACCTCGCAGGATCCGGAGACCGCGATGACGCCCAGCGATGGCTTCGAAGTGTACTTCCGACGCCCCGATGACGCCGTGGTCTTCGCCATGACCGAGGACTCCAGGGAAGTATCGCTGGTCCACCGCTACGGCGATGGCTCGTGGCACTGCGCGCTGTGCAACGCCCGGGAGTGCCGGCACATCGAGGTGGCGCGGGCCGCCGACCCGGCGACGACCCCTTAGCCCGGCCCCGGCCGCGCCGTTACATTCGCGGCCATGATCTCCGTCTCCAACCTCGCCAAGACCTACGGCGACCAGCTCCTCTTCGAGAACGTCTCGCTCCAGCTGAACGCGGGCGAGCGGTACGGACTGGTGGGCGCGAACGGCTCCGGCAAGACGACGCTGCTGAACATCCTGGCCGGTCGCGAGCCGCCGTCCGAGGGCACCGTCAGCATCCCTTCGCGGGCCGACCTCGGCATGCTGCGACAGGACCAGTTCCTCTACGACGACGAGGAGATCCTCGGCGTCGCCATGCGGGGCAACCCCGAGCTCTGGACCGCCATCGTCGAGAAGGAGGAGCTGCTGGCGGCCGCCGAGGCCGACCCTGACGCGTTCGATGCCGACCGGTACGGCCGGCTGGAGGAGACGATCCAGCGCCACGACGGGTACGCGGCCGAGGCCCGGGCCGCGGAGATCCTAGAGGGG
>JAWVYT010000467.1:0-2509 GCA_033722595.1 Longimicrobiales bacterium | reverse complement strand
CGCGGGGCCGAAGAACTTCATCGTGGCCCGCTACAACTTCGTGGAGATCCAGTTCAGCGATGACGGGCCGTCGTGGCGCGACTACCCCAGGGTGACCGCCCGGGAGGCCGAGCAGCTGCGTCGGCTCCCGGCCGTACGGACAGCGGTCGTGGAGCTGATCACGAACCGCGAGATCGAGGTCCCCGGCCGGGGCGACGGGATCCGGGTGACCATCGCCGGCGAGAGCGAGGGATGGGACGAGTTCACGCTCGGCGACTTCGTGGCCGGACACAACTTCATCCGGTCGGACGTGAGCGGCTCGCGCGCCGTGACGGTGCTGACGAAAGGGCTGGCCGCCGCCCTCTTCGGACCGCTGGACCCGGTGGGCCGGACGGTCCGGATCGGCGGCCACCCGTTCACGGTCATCGGCGTCTACGAGACCCGGGGCAACATCTTCGGCGACGAGAACAACAACATGGCCGTGGTCCCGTACACGGCCTCGCTGAAGCACCTCAAGACGTGGGACGGGATGCTGCGGGCGCTGGTCGTCACCGCGGACCGTGCGACGCAGCAGGAGGCCATGGACCAGGTCATCGGCGCCATGCGCGGGATGCGAGGCCTGCGGCCGGCGGAGCCGAACGACTTCGCCATCATCAAGCAGGAGCAGATCCTGGACACGTTCAACCAGATCACGGGCGTCTTCTTCATCGTGATGATCGGGCTGTCCTCGGTCGCGCTCCTGGTCGGCGGCGTGGGGGTCATCGCCATCATGATGATCTCGGTCACGGAGCGGACCCGGGAGATCGGGGTCCGGAAGGCGCTGGGCGCCCGACGTCGCGAGATCCTGTGGCAGTTCCTCTTCGAGGCCTCGACCTTGACCGTGGCGGGGGCGACCGCGGGAATGGTCCTGGGCGGCGGCGCCGCGTGGCTGATCCGTGCCCTCACTCCGATCCCGGCGGACATCCAGGCCGCGTCCGTCGTGGCCGCGCTGGTCATGGCCGCCATCGCCGGCGTCTTCTTCGGCCTGTTCCCGGCCTGGCGGGCCTCGCGTCTCGATCCGGTGGAAGCGCTCCGGTACGAGTAGGGTCGACCCGGCGACGCGACCGTGGACGCAGGGGCCGGCCCGGCCCGGACCACCGTCCGCCCCGAGGCCCGATCGGTCCGCCGCCGCGCTCGCGTGCCCCGAGGGACCGGCCTTATCTTCGTGCCTCCGTACGGCACCAGAACCGCACCCGGAACAGCCGCCCATCACCATGCCCGAGCCCCTCGACCTGCTGGCCATTGTCGCGCACCCCGATGACGCCGAGCTCCTCTGCGGCGGGAGCCTGATCCGGGCGGCCGACGCGGGCCGCCGGACCGGCGTGCTGGACCTCACGGGCGGCGAAGCGGGCACGCGGGGCAGTGCGGCGCTGCGGGAGGACGAGGCCGCGAAGGCGGCGGAGATCCTGGGACTCGCCACTCGACGGGTCGCCGGACTCCCGGACGGGGCGCTCGAGAACACGCCCGCCGCCCGGAACGCCGTGGCGGCCGTCCTGCGGGAGCTCCGGCCCGATACGGTGATCCTGATGTGGCACGAGGCGCGGCACCCGGACCATCGCATCGCCAGCCAGCTGGCCTACGACGCGTGCTTCGTGGCGGGCCTGAGCAAGGCACCCGTCGACGGCGAGCGGTTCCGGCCTCGCAAGGTGGTCTACGCCATGGCGTACCGGGAGCACGTGCCGAAGCCCAGCTTCGTGGTCGACATCAGCGACCAGATGGAGCGAAAGCTCGACGCGATCTACGCCTACGGCTCCCAGTTCGAGGGGAAGAAGGGGATGGGCGAGATCTACCCCGGCGGGGACCGCGCCCTCCGGGACCAGCTCCTGGTCCACCACGCCTACTACGGCGGGCTGATCCGTACGGCGTACGGCGAGCCGTTCTGGACACGGGAGACGCTCCGGGTCGACGACGTCACCGCCCTCGACGTGGCCAGCTTCTGACCGCCGGGGCCGGCCCGGCTCTGCCGGCCCGGGCCCCCGTCCTCACCGACAGCGGCAGCGGACCTCGATCAGGACGCGGCGCCAGCTGGGTACGTCCCGGCCCGAGACCCGGACGGCCGTCGCGGTCGCGGTCCCGCCCTCGAGCATCCACGGCGCCAGCCAGCCCTCGATCTCGGGCGGGAGGTGCCCGATCAGGTCACCGCCGCGGCGGTGCACCCATACCCCCGGCTCCTCCGTGCCCGGCGGGTCCGGCAGCAGGACCAGCTCCTCCCCCGTGTCCAGCTCGTCCACCCGCCGGGACCGCTCCCCGAACACGGTGCCGTGGACGGTCGCGTAAAAGCGGTCGGGGTGCTCCCCCAGCGAGGGGCCCCCGTTCGTCGTCGTATCGCTCACGGCTTGAAATATAGCCGGGCGGCGTCACATTGCCACGGACCCTGGGACCCGCGCCGGGTTATTACCGCACCCCATGACCGACGACACCCTCTACCTCGACCACGCGGCCACGACCCCGGTCCGTCCGGAGGTCCGGGACGCCATGGAGCCGTTCCTCG
>JAWVYT010000466.1:0-2509 GCA_033722595.1 Longimicrobiales bacterium | reverse complement strand
GTCGGGGTCACGGTGAACGTACCGCCGCCGGAAGCACTCCCCGAGGTCTGGACCTGGACGTCGGGGGCGGCGAGGATGGAGCCGAGCTCGTCACCGGTGAACTCGACGCGCTCCTGATAGACGCCCCGGACGATGCTCAAACTCTTCCGGACGACGGGTGCGACCCCCAGGAACGAGAGGTCCAGGGTCCCCGTGACGTCGAACGGGTTCGAGATATCGAGCCGGAGCGCGCCGCGCTGGACCCGCTCGGCCACCACGGAGTCGACGCCCAGGTCCATGGGGGTGGTCGCGGGGTCGATGGAGATCGCGGCCGCGTCGATGGTCGCCTGCGAGACCGCCAGTGTGGACCGGCCGACCGTGATCCCCACGGTATCCGACGCGTCGATGGCCACGGGATCGCCCTGGGGCGAATAGACCACGATCTCCACACCGAAGCTGTCCACGACCTCGACCGGCTGGACCGGCAGGCGCGACGTGAGGGTGGTGCCGGCCGGGAACGCCTCGTCGGCGCCGTCGATGCTGTCGTAGGCCACGAGGTTCCCGCTGCTGCTGACCCGGATCACCAGGTATCCCCTCGGGCTCGACGGGTCCGTGCTCGGTCGCAGCGGATCGAAGGAGAGGTCGTGTGCCAGCGCGGCCAGGAGCGAACCGCCGGACAGCGTGGCCGCGACCAGGCCCGCGGGCAGCGGCGTCGCGATGGTCACTGTGTCCTGGAACTCCGGCTTCGCGGCCACCGTCCCGTCGCTCAGGGCGCAGGCCGAGCACAGCTCCGCCAGCGAACTCGAAACGGTGATGGCGGCCGTGTTCGCCAGGAAGGCCGTGCTGTCGGCGTTGAGGCCGACATCGGCCGGCATGAAATCGGCCGCGCTCACCACGACCTCCTGGCCAGGCACGATCCAGGTCTGCTCCCACTGCGGGGGCCCGGTGGGCACCTCGCATGCTGCGAGGCCCGCGAGAGTCAGTATGGGCACAAGTCGTCGGAACATGCGGCGTCGTGTCAGGGGTTCTGAGCTTCCTGCGAGCCGATCAGGACACTGAGCTCGAACTCGCTGTCCAGGACCATCACATCGGCCGGCGCTATGGTCAGCGTCCCACCCGGTGCCGTCGCGCTGCCGGAGGCCTCGACCTCCGCCTGCCCGGCCCGGAGCACCTCCCGGACCTCCTCACCTGAAAACTCGACGCGCTGTGAGTAGGTCCCGGATTGGATCGCCACCTGATGCTGGAAGGTAGGGAAGTCGCCCCGGAAGGCCATGTCGAGGGTGCCGCTGATGTCGAAGGGGTTCTCGACCCCGAACCGCAGGGCCCCGCCGGTGATCCGCTCCACGGTGGTGGAGTCGACCGAGCCGAAGTCGAGCGTGGTGACCACCGGGTCGATGGCGAGGTCGGTCGCTTCGATCGTGGCCTCGGTGATCCGGACGGTGGCCGGAGCGAACCGGATGCCTACCGTGTCGGAAACGTCCACCGTGATGGTGTCCCCCTCGGGCGAGTAGAGCGCGATGGCGATATCCACGGTTTCGGTGACCTCCACCGGCTGGATCTCCAGGGTCGGGGTCAGCGTCACGGATGACGGGAACGCCTGGTCCGCGCCGTCGATGCTGTCGTACGCCACCATGCTGCCGGCACTGGTGACCCGGATCACGATGTAGCCCCGGGCCGCGCCCGGGTCGGCGCTCGGCCGCAGCGGGTCGAAGTTGAAGTTGTGGGCCAGCGCGCCGGCAACGGTCCCGCCCGCCAGCGTCGCGCTCACCACCCCGGACGGGAGCGATGTGCTCGTGGTCAGCGTGTCCCCGAACTCCGGCTTCGGAGCCTCGAGACCGGAGGCCAGGACGCAGGCCGTGCCGCACAGGGTGGCCAGATCGACCTGGATCGACGCCTCCGGCGTCTGGGCCAGGAACTCGGAGCTGTCTGCGTTGACGTCCACGCCGGCCGGGAGCAGCTCGGCCACGCCGACCTGGATCCGGTCCACGGGCACGACCCAGGTCTGGTCCCAGGCCGGAGCCTCGGTCGGGTATTCACAGCCCACCGCCAGCACGCCGATCAACAGCGCGAGGTATCGATTCATCGGACTCGTTTCATGCAGGGGAACCGTACCGCCGAACGGCGGCCCGGGGAGATGCGCAACGATAGCACGAGCCTCTCTGTCGGGCAACGCACTCACGGCTACGGTGCGATGACGCCCCAGGCCTGAGGCTCGCGGCCGGCCTGGCCGGCGATCCACACACGGGCGCCGTCCCGGGCCTTCAGCGCGGCCGGGACCGGAACGTACCGCAGCCGCCCCCCCGGGGTGAACAGGACCGCCGTGTCTCCCCGGACCTCGAGGGTTCCGTCGGCGGCCGGCATCCCCGCCGCCTCCCGGACCCGGAAGCCGACGGCGCGGATCGTCGAGCCGTCCCGACGTCCGTCCACCCGCACGCCCAGCCCGGCGACCCTCCGGAGCGTGGCCTCGGCCGGTCCCTCGACCGTGAGGCGGGCGCCGTCCGAGCGCAGCACCACCCGGGTCGCCGGGTCC
>JAWVYT010000465.1:0-2516 GCA_033722595.1 Longimicrobiales bacterium | reverse complement strand
GGTCAGCGGGTCGACGCTCTCGCTCATGTGGATTCCCGTTCGGGGTCAGCGGACGGTGAGGACCACCGTGTGAAGGTCCTGGTCGCGGCACGAGGTGCCGACCATGATCTCGAACTCGCCGGGCTCGACGACGTAATCCATGTCCAGATCGTAGAAGGCGAGGGCCTCCGGAGTGATCCCGAGCGCCACGGTCCGAGTCTCCCCCGGCTCCAGCTCGATCCGCTGAAAGCCCTTCAGCTCCTTCACCGGCCGGGTCACGGAGCTGACCCGATCCCGGATGTAGAGCTGCACCACCTCCGTGCCCGTACGCTCGCCCGTGTTCGTCACCTCGACGAGGGCGCGCGTGGCGCCGTCGCGGGCGATCTCCGTCTCTTCCAGCCGGACGCCCTCGAGACGGAACGTGGTGTAGCTGAGCCCGTAGCCGAACGCGTACAGGGGCGACACATCGTCCCACAGGTAGCCGCGCCGGGCCGAGGGCTTGTGGTTGTAGTACGCCGGCACGTGACCCACGGAGCGGGGGACCGTGATCGGCAGCTTTCCGCCAGGGTTGAAGTCACCGAAGAGCACCTCGGCGACGGCATGACCGGTCTCCTGGCCGAGGTACCAGCACTCGAGGATCGCCGGCACCCGCTCGCTCAGCTCACGGATGGCGAGCGGACGCCCGTTGAACAGAAGGGCCACCACAGGTGTGCCCGTGGCCACCAGCGCGTCGGCCAGCTCTTGCTGCCGGCCCACCAGCTCCAGGCTCGTGCGATCGCCCATGTGGCTGCGTGACCACGCCTCCCGCGACGTCTGCTCGTTGCCCCCGATGGCCAGAACGACCACGTCCGACTGCTCCGCCACCGCAACCGCCTCGGCGATCAGCCGACGGTCCTCCTCCGGATCGCTCGGCACGACCTCGTCCTCGTTCCACGACCCGCCAATGGTGATCCTGCAGCCCTCGCTGTAGCGGACCTCGACATCGTCGCCCGCGCGGCCGCGGATCCCCTCCAGCACGGTCACCGTGTGCTCCGGGACGCCGCTGTAGCCGCCGAGCAGGCTCCGGTCCGCGTTCGGACCGATGACGGCGATCGAGCTCAGCGTCTCCCCGTCCAGCGGCAGCAGCCCGCCATCGTTCTTCAGCAGAGTGATGGCTTCGCGGGCCCCCTGGAGGGCCAGCTCCCGGTTGGCTTCGGACCCCACCACCCGGTCCGCCTCCTCCGGATCCACGTAGGGGTCGTCGAACAAGCCGAACCGGAACTTCCACGCGAGCATGGGCCCGACGAGCTCGTCGAGCCGGCCCTCCGAAAGGACCCCTTCGCGCACGAGCTCGACCAGGTGGGTGTAGCAGTCGGGCTCCGGCAGCTCGATGTTGACCCCCGCGCGCACGGCCAGGGCGCAGGCCTCGCGCTTGTCCGCGGCGACGTGGTGGCCGTGGGTGTCGGGCCGGTCGTAGAGCTCCCAGACGGCGTAGTAGTCGGACACCACGAAGCCGTCGAACCCCCACTCCTCCCGGAGCACGCCCTCCAGCAGCCACGGGTTGGCGTGGCAGGGGACGCCGTCCACCTCGTTGTAGGCGGCCATGATGCTGGCGGCTCCGGCCTCCCGGATCGCCGCCCTGAACGGGGGCAGGAAGATCTCCCGCAGCTCCCGCATCGATACGTTCACCGGGCCGCAGTTCATGCCCGCCTCCGGTTGACCGTGCGCCACGAAATGCTTGAGCGTGGCGAGCAGGTGCTCGCGGTCGTGAAACGTGCCATCGCCCTGGAACCCGCGAACGGCGGCGACACCCATCCGCCCCACGAGGTACGGGTCCTCGCCGAAGGTCTCCTCCACTCGGCCCCAGCGCGGGTCGCGGGCCACGTCCACGACCGGAGTCAGCGCCTGGTGGGTTCCCCGCATCCGCGCCTCCTCGGCCGTCATCGCGTAGAGCGCCCGGACCCGCTCGGGGTCGAACGTGGCGGCGAGGGCGATCGGCTGCGGGAAACTGGTAGCGCCCACCGCCGCCTGCCCGTGCAGGCACTCCTCGTGGAAGATCACGGGGATCCCGAGACGGCTCTCCTCCATGAAGAACCGCTGGATGGCGTTGGTGAGCTCCGCCTGCTCCCGCGGGCCCAGCCCCTTCTCCGGCTCGTGGCCGCTGCTGCCGGCATCGCTCGGCCGCCCCACCTGGCCGAGTCCGTGACCCTCACCGAACGCCGATGCGGCCTTCGCCGGATCGAACCGGCCCGAGGCATCGACCAGCCGGTCGGCCTTCTGCTGCCAGACGCCCACCATCTGGGCCGCCTTCTCCTCCAGCGTCATCCGGGAGAGCAGGTCGGCCGCACGCTCGTCGGCCGACAGCTCGGCGTTCCGATAGGGGGCGTCGTCGTGCGCCGCCATCGGGTCCTCGGCCCTGCCACTCACGCCGCGCTCCCGTGGCGATCCGCCCGGATCGTGTCGCCGTAGGAGGCCCTGTACCGGGCGTACGCCTCCTCATACGCCTCGTGGGCCCCGTCCTCGGGCGCCTCCAGCGAGCCGCGCTCCAGGGTGGCGTC
>JAWVYT010000464.1:0-2525 GCA_033722595.1 Longimicrobiales bacterium | reverse complement strand
GGCCTGCATGAGGTAGCGGTTCAGCTTGGCGATGTAGTCCACGCTGATGCTCTTCGGGCACGCCTCCTGACAGGCGCCGTGGTTGGTGCAGTGGCCGAAGTTCTCGTCGTTCATCTGGGCCACCATGGCCAGCGTCCGCTCGGTCCGCTCGGGCTGCCCCTGGGGGAGCAGGTTCAGGTGGCTGACCTTGGCCGACGTGAACAGCATGGCGGACGCGTTCGGGCACGCCGCGACGCACGCGCCGCAGCCGATGCAGGTGGCCGCGTCGAAGGCGATGTCGGCGTTGTCCTTCGGCACCGGGATGGCGTTGGCGTCGGGTGCCGAGCCGGTCCGTACGGAGATGTAGCCACCGGCCTGGATGATCCGGTCGAAAGCCGACCGGTCCACGATCAGGTCCTTGATGATGGGGAACCCGTCGGCGCGCCAGGGCTCGATCCAGATCTCGTCGCCGTCCTGGAACGCCCGCATATGCAGCTGGCAGGCCGAGGTGCCCTTCCACGGCCCGTGGGCGATCCCGTTGATCATCATCCCGCACGAGCCGCAGATCCCCTCGCGGCAGTCGTGGTCGAACGCGACCGGCTCCCCGCCGTCCACGGTGAGCTGCTCGTTCAGGACGTCCAGCATCTCCAGGAAGGACATCTCCTCCGAGACCTCGTCGAGCTGATAGGTCTCGAAGCCGCCCCCGTCGCCACGGGACGCCTGTCTCCAGATGTGCAGTGTCAGTCTCATGGTGCGCCCCTCACTTGTACGACCGCTGCGACGGAGTCACGTACTCGAACGAGAGCTGCTCCTTGTGGAGCGTGGGCTCCTCGCCGACGCCATTGAACTCCCAGACCGCGACGTAGCTGTAGTCCTCGTCGTCCCGCTTCGCCTCGCCCTCTTCGGTGGTGTGCTCGACCCGGTAGTGGGCGCCGCACGATTCGTCCCGGTCGAGGGCGTCGTAGGCCATGATCTCGGCGAACTCGAGGAAGTCGGCCACCCGGCCGGCGACCTCGAGCGACTGGTTGAGCGTCTCGGCGCTGCCGGGCACCTTGACCTCCTTCCAGAACCGTTCGCGGACGTCCCGGATCTCGTCGAGTGCCTTCCTGAGCCCCTCCTCGCTCCGGGCCATCCCGATCCGCTCCCAGACGATGGTGCCGAGCTCACGGTGGAAGTCGTGGACGGTCTTGTCGCCGTCCACGGCCAGAAGCCGTCGGATCTTGTCCTCCACGCCCTCCACCGTCTCCTTCACGGCGGGGTGCTCCGGGGAGGTCTCGGCCTGCCCCTCCCGGGCCAGGAAGTCGCTCACGGTGGACGGCAGGATGAAGTAGCCGTCGGCGAGTCCCTGCATGAGCGCGCTGGCGCCCAGCCGGTTCGCGCCGTGATCGCTGAAGTTGGCCTCCCCGCCGACGAACAGCCCGGGGACGGTGCTCTCCAGGTTGTAGTCGACCCAGAGCCCGCCCATGGTGTAGTGGGGCGCCGGGTAGATCCGCATCGGGGTCCGGTACGGGTCGTCGCCGGTGATCTTCTCGTACATCTCGAAGAGGTTCCCGTAGCGCTCCTCGATGGTCTCCTTCCCGAGGCGCTCGATGGCGTCCCGGAAATCGAGGTAGACGCCGTTCTCCATGGGTCCCACGCCCCGTCCTTCGTCCACGGCCTCCTTCGCCCGGCGGGAGGCGATGTCCCGGGGCGTCAGGTTCCCGAAGCTCGGGTACAGGCGCTCCAGGTAGTAGTCGCGGTCCTCCTCCGGGATCTCGCCCGGCGGGCGGTCGTCGTCCGGGTCCTTCGGCGCCCAGATCCGGCCGTCGTTCCGCAGCGACTCGCTCATCAGCGTCAGCTTCGACTGGTAGTGGCCGCTGGGCGGGATGCACGTGGGGTGGATCTGGGTGAAGCACGGATTGGCGAACCCGGCGCCACGGCGGTGGGCTCGCCACGCGGCGGTAACGTTGCACCCCTTCGCGTTGGTGGAGAGGTAGAAGACGTTGCTGTAGCCGCCCGTCGCCAGGACGACCGCATCGGCGAGGTGGACATCGATCTCGCCGGTGACCATGTCCCGGGTCACGATCCCGCGGGCGCGGCCCTCGGCCACGATCACGTCCAGCATCTCGTGGCGGCTGTACTCGGTGACGGTCCCCTCGGCCACCTGCCGCTCCAGCGCCTGGTAGCACCCCAGGAGCAGCTGCTGCCCGGTCTGACCGCGGGCGTAGAACGTCCGGGCCACCTGGGCGCCGCCGAACGAGCGGTTGTCCAGCAGCCCGCCGTACTCGCGGGCGAAGGGGACGCCCTGGGCCACCGCCTGGTCGATGATGTTCAGGCTGAGCTGGGAGAGGCGGTAGACGTTGGCCTCGCGGGACCGGAAGTCGCCGCCCTTCACCGTGTCGTAGAAGAGGCGGAAGATGCTGTCGCCGTCGTTCTGGTAGTTCTTCGCGGCGTTGATGCCGCCCTGTGCGGCGATGGAGTGCGCCCGGCGGGGCGAGTCGTGGTAGGTGAAGGTCCGCACCCGGTAGCCGAGCTCCCCCATGGACGCCGCAGCCGAAGCCCCGGCG
>JAWVYT010000463.1:0-2525 GCA_033722595.1 Longimicrobiales bacterium | reverse complement strand
GGTCCGCGGCCGGCCCGCCGGCGAGCGCGTCCACGTCGCCCTCGCACGGCTCGGGTTCGCCATGGTCCTGCTCATCACGCTCTGGGCCGTCACCGCCGACATGCTCCGCCTGCTCGGGATCTGAGCGCCGCCCCGGCGGCCCGGAAGGTCAGGGCTCCGGGACGACCAGCCGGGCCCGCGCCTCGCGCGCCTGCTCCACCATCGGCCGGAGCGTCGGATCCGCATCGCGCCACAGCTCGAGGAAAGCGTCGTAGTGTGCGGCCGCGGCCGCCCGGTTTCCCAGCCTCTCGTGGATGCGGGCCTGGCCGAGGTGGGCCGCGGGGACCAGCAGCATCTCGCCGGTGGACGTCGATGCCAGGTGCTCGTACCACTTCAGCGCCTCGCGATCCCGTCCCATGGCGCCCAGCAGCTCCGCCCTCAGGAATCGGTCGAACACGCCCGCGTAATACGGGGACACGATGGCGTAGTTGTAGACCACCTGGCGGGCGGTCTGGGTCCCAGCCAGCGCCGCCGCCGAATCGGTCCGCTCCAGGGCCAGCCGGACCCGGAGCTCCCGGGCCAGGTCATCGGCCAGGGGCCCGGCGGGGACGGGCACCGTGCTGGCCCGTAGCTCCCCGGCGCGGGCGCCGGCTCCGTCCAGCTCGCCGATCCGGGCGCTCAATCGGCCCACGAGGTACGCCCGGATGATGGGGAACAGGCCGTCGTGGGCGCTGAAGAAGAGGCTCGGATTGCCGCTCGACGGCACTGCCGACGCGTCCAGCGCGGCGAGGCGGTCCCGTGCGCGACGGAGCTCGTCGCGGGAGACGGGGGCGTAGGGCGCCAGGTACAGGAGCGCCCGGGTCTCCGCGGCGGCGGCAGGATTCACATCCTCCAGCGCCACCAGCTCCCGCTCCGCCGCGTCCCACTGTCCCCGGGCCGCGAGCGTCACGGCGACCCACTGGAAGCCGATGGACCGCTCGTCGATGGGCCGGCTCGGACTCGTCAGCAGTCGGGCCAGCTCGCCCGCCCGTCGCAGGTCCTGCCCGTACGTACCCACGTCCCAGACGGCGACGGCGACGGTCGCACCGCTCGACTCCGCGAGCCCGCTCACCACTTCGCCCCAGGCGGTCTCGTCGCCCCGGACGGTGGCGTGGAGCGCCCGGACGGGCAGCATCCGGTCGCCGTCCGGGTTCAGCGATGCGTACCGCGCCACCAGGGTGTCCACCGCCCGGGGCCGCCCGCGCGTCGCGGCGATCCGGATCATGTGGACGAGGGAGGCCGCGTTGCCCGGCTCGTACTCCACCGCCCGGGCGTACGGGTCCCAGGCGGCCGAGATCGGCTCGCCCCGGTACGGGTTGGTATGGAAGAGCCCCTCGGCGAGGTACAGCCACGCCTCGACGTCGTCGGGGTAGGTGCTCAGGATCGACCGGTACAGGTCCTCCGCCCGCTGGTTCTCCCCCCGCCGGAACGCGCGGAACGCCGTCAGGAGCCGCCGGTAGCGCTCGTTGAGCCCGTCGGAGTAGCGGAGCGCCTGCTCCGAGGCCTGGACCATGGTCTCGAGCTCGGTCCGCCACTCGGCCGCGATGCTCAGCCGGTAGTACCCCAGCGCGAACGTCGTGTCGTGCTCCACGGCCCGGGTGAACGCCTCCACCGCGGCCCGGTAGTCCCCGCCACGGAGCGCGCTCTCGCCCTCGAGATAGGCCTTCAGCGCCGGCAGCGAGGACGTGGTCAGCGCCGCCGTGCGGGTGGTCCGAGGATCGAGCCCCGTGGGGATGGCGGCCAGGAGCCGGGCCGTCAGCTCGTCGACGAGGTTGAAGACACGGTCCGCCGGGCCCTCCACGGTCGCGTCTACGACCGGCGCCGCGTCTCCGCCGGAAGGATAGAGCGCGGCGTTGATCGTGATCTGTCCCGAGACCTCGACGATGTCGCCCATGACGTAGAGGCCCGCGCCGAACCGCCGGGCGACGGCCTCTCCCGCCTCCGGGTCCGCGGTCTCCCCTACCTGCTCCAGGTGGCTCAGCAGCGCGCGGGAATCCACGCTCCGCAGGTCACCGGCGCCGTCGAGCTTCGTCGTCAGCAGGCTCACCATCCCCTCGCCCAGGTAGGCCAGCTCGTCGCTGCCCCGGAAGGCGAACGGCAGCACCGCCACGGTCGATGAGGACAGCGCCACCTCGCCGTCCGACGACGTCCCCAGGAGCTGCCAGCCGAGCCAGCCCGCCGCGACCGCCGCGATCACGACCGTCGCGAGCACGACCGGCCGCCATTCCGTCCGGAATGCCGCCCTCCCCCCATCCGATTCGGGCGCGCCCGGGGTCCGGCGCACGCCCTCCGGCGTCACGTCGTACGCCCACGCCAGCACCAGCGCGATGGGGAAGCCCAGCAGTGAGACGACCACCACCAGCGTGAGCGCCCAGTCGGGGAGTCCGAGGGCCGGGAACGCGATCTCCGCCACCTGCCAGACCACGAAGACCACACCGGCGTAGGCCAGCCCGACCCGGAAGACCCGCCGACGCTTCAGCTCCGCGACGATCTTCCGGAGTCGGGCC
>JAWVYT010000462.1:0-2534 GCA_033722595.1 Longimicrobiales bacterium | reverse complement strand
GACGGTGGACCGCCGCTCCGACATCTACGCCCTCGGATGCGTGCTCTACGAGATGCTGGCGGGCGAGCCGCCGTACGGCGGGCCGACGTCGCAGGCGGTGCTGGCCCGGATCCTCACGACCCAGCCCCAGCGGGTGTCGGGCCTGCGAGCGACGGTGCCGCCGCACGTGGACGCGGCGGTCTCGAAGGCGCTGGAGAAGCTGCCGGCGGACCGGTTCGTCAGCGCCCGTGAGCTTCGCGACGCCCTGGCCGATCCCGGCTTCCGGCACACAACGGCGGCCGCGGCATCGGCACCCGGGGTCGAGCAGCCGTCGGGCAGCCGGGTCCGGGATCTCCGGCTCTGGCTCCTTGCGGCGGGCAATGTCCTGCTCCTCCTCGGGCTCGTATGGGCGCTGACGCGCACCGGCGACCAACCCCTGCCACCGCCGCACCGGTACGTGATCGAAGATTCGCTGCGGGACGGTTACGACGTGGCCGTCTCCCGGGCCGGAGACGTGATCTACTTGGCAGACGGCAGCGAAGGGCCGCACCTCCGGCTCCGGCGGGCGACGGAGCCCCGGTCCGTCGTCGTCCCGAACAGCACCGACGGCTTCGGGCCCTCGTTCTCCCCCGACGGCGAATGGATAGTGTTCGCGGCTGACCCCGGGGCCGAGGTCAAGAAGGTCCAGCTGGCCACGGGCACCACGATCACGCTGGTTCCCGAGGGGACGCTGGAGGAGATCTGGAGTTCGGAGTGGACGGAGCACGGGACGATCCTGCTGGCCGGCCCGGGCGGGGTCCACAGCGTTGCAGACGTCGGCGGCGTCCCGGAGCAGGTCAGCGAGCTGCCGTCGGTTTTCGCGCGGCTGCTTCCGGGGGGCGATGCCGTGCTCCATACGGTGCTGGCGGGCGGCAACCCGGGACAGACCCGGGTGATGGTCAGCAGGCTCGATTCAGGCGATACCACGACCGTGATCCCGGGCGGAGGGAACGCGATCTGGTCGCCCACCGGGCACCTCCTGTACGGTCACGCGAGCGCAACGGTCTTCGCGGTACCCTTCGACCTGGACCGGTTGGAAACGACCGGAGACCCGGTCCCGGTCCAGGAGAACGTCCTCACACTGGGCAGCGTGTCCTTCTTCGACCTCTCTCCCACCGGGTCGCTGGCATACATCGGGGGGACGGGTCTTCCCGTGACCGAGAACAACATCGAGTTCGCGTGGATGCGGATGGATGGCAGTCTCGATGCGCTACCGCTGGAGCCCACGGACCACGGCGATGCCCGGATCTCCCCCGGCGGGCGGCAGGTAGCCTATACCCGCGACGACCAGATCTACCTGTTCGACCTGGACCGCGGCACCAACCAGCGGTTCACCTTCGAGGGGACGAACCACCACAACCCCGCCTGGTCCCCGGACGGCCTACGCCTCGCCTTCAGCAGCGAGCGGGAGGACTCCAGGGGTGGCATGGACATCTACGTCAAGGACGTGGACGGGCGGACGGCGGCCGAGTGGCTGGCCGGGGCGGACCGACAGGAGTATGCAACCGACTGGCCCGGTGACGGGACCCTGGTCCTCTTCTCCAGGGAGAGCCCGGATGCCCAGAGCGATATCATGATGGCGGAGCCGGGCGGACAGGGGGAGCTCACCCCGCTGCTCCGGGCCGACTGGAGCGAAGCCAACCCACGAGTGTCCCCCGATGGCAGCCTCATGGCGTACTCTTCGGACGAGACGGGCGAGACTCACCTCTTCGTTCGGGAGTTCCCGGAAATGACCGGGCAATGGCAGGTGTCAGAGCGGCCGGTGGAAGGTCCATCGGTGTGGGCCACGACCGGCGATGCGATCTTTTACGAGTTGGGCGACGGACCGGAGCTGATCCGAGCGGACCTGGAGCTCGAGCCGTCGTTACGGGTGGTGAGCCGGACCGTCGTGCACGATCAGGGTCTGATCTCCCAGCTCGCGGACATCCATCCCGACGGGCAGCGCCTCCTGGTGACGCGGGGTACCGGGGTCGCCGCGGCAGAGACCACGGAGGAGCAGATCGTGGTGGTGGCCAACTGGCTGACGGAGCTGCGTCGGCGGCTCGGGGAAGAGGACGGGTGAAGGAGATGATCGACCGCCTGAACGTGGCGCTGGAGGGCCGCTACCGGATCGAGCGGGAGCTCGGCGAGGGCGGGATGGCCACGGTCTATCTGGCCGAAGACCTGAAACACCACCGGAGCGTGGCGCTCAAGGTGCTGAAGCCGGAGCTGGCCGCCGTGGTCGGTGCGGACCGGTTCCTGGCGGAGATCGAGACCACGGCCAACCTCCAGCATCCGCATATCCTGCCGCTCTACGACTCTGGCGAGGCCGACTCGTTCCTGTTCTATGTGATGCCGTACGTGGAGGGCGAGAGCCTGCGCGACCGGATCGACCGGCAGAAGCAGCTCCCGGTGGGCGAGGCCGTACGGATCGCGCGTGCGGTGGCGGAGGCCCTCGACTACGCCCACCGACACGGCGTGATCCACCGGGACATCAAGCCCGCGAACATCCTGATCCAGGAGGGGCAGCCGCTGGT
>JAWVYT010000461.1:0-2549 GCA_033722595.1 Longimicrobiales bacterium | reverse complement strand
TCCCGTCCCACTGGTAGTACGGCGGGCCGAGCACCACGTCGACCCCGGCCTCGGTCAGGATGGTGTAGACGCTGTCCTCGGTTGCCTCATCGCCGAGGATCAGGACCGGGTCGGGGGGCGTGATCTCCGGGTCGGGGTCGGCCGGGTCCCCGGCGCAAGAGGCGGCGATGCCTGCGACCAGGGCCGCGAGCCCGAGGAGGATGAGCCTGCCGGACCGGGGGTTCCGGATCGTCATGGGGGGCTCCGTAGTACGAGCAGGGGGGTAGTCCGGCCAAGATAGCAGCCGGCGCGCCGGGAGGTCCAGAGTCTTGACGGCGGACCGGGGACCGGGGACCCCCCTTGCCCTCGTGCCCGGTTCAGGTAAGATTCGATTGAGTAAGGATATTTTGAGTCAATTTTCTCTTACCCAGGGCGCCATGGGACAGCCGTTTGCGACGCAGCGGGTGGTGGGCGGGGCCGACTTCACGGACCGGGAGCCGGAGGTCCGGCGGGTGCTGGACGCCATGCGGGGCCGGGGGCGGCTGGTGCTGTACGGGGAGCGGCGGATGGGCAAGAGCTCGGTGATCGCCCGGGCCCGGGAGCGGTTCGAGGCGGAGGGCGGGCTGGTGGTGGCGGTGGACGCGTGGACGCTGGACGACCTGGGCGAGCTGAACCGCGCGATCCTGCGGTCGCTGCCGGCGCACTGGCTGGTGGGCGAGCGGGCGCAGCGGCTGCTCCACGCGCTCCGGTCGCTGGTGAGCCTGTCGGTGGACGAGGCCGGCCGTCCCGTGCTGGGCCTGGCCGGGCGGGCGGCGGAGCCCGACGACGCGCCGGCCACGCTGGGCCGGATCCTGCACGGGATCGACGAGCTCGCGGCGGAGACGGGTCGTCGTGTGGCGGTGGTGATCGACGAGTTCCAGCAGCTGGGCGAGGTGCACGAGGGGGCGGGCGGGGTGCTGCGGGGTATCGTCCAGGACACGCCGCACCTGGGGTACGTGTTCGCCGGCTCCATCGTCGGGCTGGTCATGGAGCTGCTGGGACCGAAGGGCCCGTTCCACGCGGCCGACCGGCTGGAGGTGGGGCCCATCGACGCCGACCACCTGGTGCGGTGGATGCAGCATCGGTTCGAGTCCCACGGCATCCGCGCGCCGGAGCCGGTGGTCCGGCGGATCCACGAGCGGGCCGGTCCGGTCACCGAGTACGTGCTGCGGCTGGCGAAGGTGGCGTTCCGCCGGGGCCGAGCCGGGGTGGCGCTGACGGACACGCTGGTGGACCGCGCGTTCGACGAGGTGGTGGCCGACTACGCGGGCTCGTTCGAGCTGATCTGGGACGGCCTGTCCCGGGGCAAGCGGCAGGTGCTCCGTGCGGTGGCGGCGGGCGAGCAGCAGCTCACGGCCCGGGACGTCATGGACCGGTACGAGATCGCGTCGTCCTCGGCGGCGGCATACGCCATCACGCAGCTCCGGCACGACGGGCTGCTGGCCCCCGGCAAACCGTTCCGGGTCTCCGATCCGTTCTTCGCCGGCTGGATCCTGGGCAGCGCCATGACCGGCTGACGGGCCTGCCGTCCCGCGGCGCGCGGCGGGGCTCAGCCGCCGTACAGCTCCGTGACCCGGTCGCTCTGCCAGTACTCCTTGGTCTCCACGTCCAGCAGCGTCAGCACCCCGTCCCAGCCCGCGCCCTGGTCCAGGTTCCAGATCTCGAGCACGGCTCGCGGCTCCAGCCAGTCGGTGGGGGTATGGCCGAGGTAGACCTCGTCGAACGGGGTGAGCGACGACGGTGGGCCCGCGTCGTCGTCGCCGGTCTCCAGCCCCGCGGCCAGGAGCCGGGCCCGGGTCCACAGCTCGCGCCCCATGCGCAGGTCGTGCCGGTTCTGCTCCTCCGGCGGGCGGCTCACGTTCCACCCGGCGTGTGTGAACAGCCGCTCGCCCCCCGCCCCGTCGGGCTCGATGTGGTACGGCACCGCGGACTCCAGCAGCGCGACGTGGCTCTCGGGCACCGTCCGGGCGATCCGCATGGCCTCCTTCAGCGTGCCCGGCGACGGCGCGTCGGCCCGGCGGACGTACGACTCCACCGTCCCATCGCCCCCCACGGTGAACCACCACCGGTCGACCATCCGCTCGCGCATCCACTCCAGCGTCCACTCGTCGTGGTTGCCGAGGACGAGCGTGAGGTCGTCCACCTCGAGCATCAGGTCCAGACAGCGGTCCACCTCCGGCCACCGGTCGCACAGGTCGCCCAGCGAGATCAGCCGGTCCGTCGCGGGGTCGAAGCCCGCGCGCTCGAAGACCTGCTCCAGCGCGCGGAACGCGCCGTGGACATCGCCGAGGACCAGCGTTCTGCTCATGGGCAACCTTGCGGCCGTGAATGTCGTGGGCTCCGGGACGGAAGGTGGCGGTGCGGGCGGGCGACGACAACCGGGGGGCGGCGGGGCCGCTTCGTAGTCGTGGTCGTATTCGTAGTCGGGGTGGCTCGCGGCGGGCGGCCAGCGGCTCGCGGGCGGCGTTCTTCACCGCGGAACCCACGGAATGCGCGGAATGCGCGGAAGGGTCCTTCGCGGAGGACGCAGG
>JAWVYT010000460.1:0-2549 GCA_033722595.1 Longimicrobiales bacterium | reverse complement strand
TCTACCTGGCGGAGGACCTGAAGCACCACCGGAACGTGGCGCTCAAGGTGCTGAAGCCGGAGCTGGCCGCCGTGGTCGGGGCCGACCGGTTCCTGGCGGAGATCGAGACCACGGCCAACCTCCAGCACCCGCACATCCTGCCGCTGTTCGACTCCGGCGAGGCCGACGGGTTCCTCTTCTACGTCATGCCGTACGTGGAGGGCGACAGCCTCCGGGAGCGGCTGCAGGCCGAGCATCAGCTCCCGGTGGAGCAGGCGCTGGAGATCGCCGAGAAGGTGGCGGCGGCACTGCAATACGCCCACGAGCAGGGGGTGGTGCACCGGGACATCAAGCCGGCCAACATCCTGCTGAGTCGGGGCGAGCCGCTGGTGGCGGACTTCGGGATCGCGCTGGCCCTCAGCGAGGCCGGGGGCGGGCGGATCACGGAGACGGGGCTGAGCCTGGGCACCCCGCACTACATGAGCCCGGAGCAGGCGGCGGGCGAGCGGACACTGGACAAGCGCTCGGATGTCTACGCCCTGGGCTGCGTGCTGTACGAGATGCTCACCGGCCAGCCGCCCTACAGCGGTCCGACCGCCCAATCCGTGCTGGGGCGGATCCTGACGGGCGACCCGGACCCGGCCACGAAGCACCGGAAGGCCATCCCGGCGCATGTGGACCACGCCATCCTCCGGGCGCTGGAGAAGATCCCGGCGGATCGGTTCGAAACGGCGGACGAGTTCGCCCGGGCCCTGCGGAATCCTTCCTTCCGCCACGGCCGGGAGGGGCGAGCGGGCTACGTGGCGCCCGGGAAGACCGCGGAGCGGTGGAAGCGGATCGCCATCGGCGGCGTGGGGGCGGCGCTGCTCCTGGCAGGTCTGGGGATCTGGGCGGTGACCGATGGCGACGACGACCCGGTCCGGCGCCAGCAGGTGGTCCTGGGAAGCGGGATCGAGCAGCTCCCGGACGCGGTAGCCATCGGCGTCGCGCTGGCGCCGGACGGCTCCGGGATCCTCTACGTGGACACCGTGGATGCCAGCGGCACCACGCAGGCCACGTTCTGGTGGAAGGCCACGGACCGCGCGGATGCCATCCGGGTTCCGAACATGGATGACGCCGTCTCCCCCACGTTCTCGCCCGACGGGCAGTGGATCGCGTACCTCGCGGACGGCCAGCTCCGGAAGCAGCCGCTGCGGGGGGGGACCACCGTGCTGCTGGCGGACTCGGTGAGTCCGCCGGGCGTAGCGGCGATGGCCTGGCTCGAGGATGGCACGCTGATCTTCGAGAACGGCGGGCCCATCGTGGAGCGGGTGGACGAGGACGGTACGACGCGCGACACGCTCTGGGAGGCAGACGAGACGTCCTGGCCGATCCACGCCAGTCCGCTGGAGGGGGGCGGCGCCCTCCTGTCGTCGTGCACCGACGGATCGTGCTCCGGGAACCGCCTCTACATACTGGACCTCGAGCGGGACACCGTAGAGGCGCTGGCCGACGACGTGCTCCGGGCGTGGCAGGTGACGGGGGAACACGTGGTGTACGTGGACCGGCGCGGTGGCGTGTTCCTGGCCCGACTGGACCGGGACGCTCTCGAGCTCGCCCCGCCGGTGCCGCTGTTCGACGGCGTGGCCACCACCGACCGCACGGCCCAGATGGTGGTGGGCGCCGACGGGACGCTCCTGTACGTGCGAGGGCAGGCCCTGGCGTCCCGGCACACGGTGGTCTGGGTGGACCGGGCCGGTGAGATCGAGCCGGTCGACCCGACCTGGGAGCTCGACGCCTTCATCTCCCTGGCGCTGTCGCCCAGCGACGACCGGCTGGCCGTGAGCATCGCCCGGGGCGGCGTCGAGCAGGTGTGGGTCAAGGAGCTTCCGGGCGGACCGCTGACCCGGCTGACCGTCGGCCCCCAGGGCGCGACCCGTCCGGCGTGGACACCCGACGGACGCCACATCGCCTACATCTCGCCGGACTCCCAAGGCCGGAACCTGGTCAGGATCCTGCGGGCCGACGGCAGCTCGCCCGCCCCGGAGACGCTCCTGTCCATGGAGGAGAACGTGTGGGAGATCATCCCGCCCGACGACGAGGGCGTGGCCGTGTTCCGGTTCCGGAGCACTGGCGCCAACGCCGACGTCGGCGCCATGGATGTCGACGACGACAGCACGGTGACGTGGGTGCTCGACTCCGAGTTCGATGAGAACGCCATCGCCCGTTCACCCGACGGCCGGTGGCTGGCGTACGTGTCCGACGTGAGCGGCCGCGCCGAGGTCTACGTGCGCCCGTTCCCGGACGCGGGGCGTCGTCGCATCCAGATCTCGTCGAACGGCGGGATCGAGCCGCTGTGGGCCCACAGCGGCCGCGAGCTCTTCTTCCGGGACGCCGAAGGCTGGATGAACGTCGCCACGGTTCGGACCGACCCCGAGTTCCGGGTCGAGTCCCGGGACCGCCTCTTCGACGCCACGGGCTTCGACGTGGACGCCTCGTACCGGACGTACGACCTCGCCCGGGACGACCGGCGGTTCATCATGCTCCAGGCGGGCGAGGTCGAGGCCTCCCGGGCGGCCGATCTGATCCTG
>JAWVYT010000459.1:0-2561 GCA_033722595.1 Longimicrobiales bacterium | reverse complement strand
CCGTCGGTGGCGAACACGCGGGTGGCCTCGGGCGGGCGGTAGGACCGGAGGTCGGCGATGGACGGGCAGCCGTCGCCGATCACGCCGTGGACCACCAGCGTCGCGGCGGTCCAACCGGCCGCTCCGGCCGCGAAGGCGGCGAGCACGCCGACGAAGACCACCCGTCGCACGACGGTCCACTCCCTCCAGCGCTCCCGGAGCCACTTCCAACGATCCCCGATTCCCTTCATTCCGGTGTCCAGCCCTTCCTACTTCAGTGTGCGTCCACCGTCCACGGTGACGATCGACCCGGTCGCGAAGTCGGAGCGGACCAGGAACAGCAGCGCCTCCACCACGTCGTCGGGGGATCCGATCCGCTCCAGGACCGTCCGGCTCACGCTCGTCTCGATCTGCTCCCGTGTATAGTCCTCCGGGGGCAGAACGGTTCCGGGCACGATGCAGCTCACGCGGACGTCGGGGGCCAGGGCCCGGGCGGCCACGCGCGTCAGGTGGATGAGCCCGGCCTTGGACACCCCGTGGTGCGGGAACGCCGGCCACACCTGCACCCCCGCCAGGTCGGCGATGTTCACCGCCACTCCATTGGATGCCTTCAGCAGCGGCGCCGTTGCCTGCAGCAGGAGGAACGGCGCTCGCAGGTTGACCGCCATGACCCGGTCCCACGCGTCCACGGTGACGTCCTCGAACCGGGCGGACTCGAAGAGCGACGCGCTGTTCACCAGGACATCGAGCCGGCCCATGGCGTCGCCGACCGCGCTGGCCAGGGAGGCCACGGCCGCGGGGTCCGCCAGGTCGGCCTGGAAGGTCTCCGCCCGGCGACCCAGCGCCCGGACCTCGGCGGCCGTCTCCGCCGCGTCACTCTCCGAGGAGTGGTAGTGGATCGCGACGTCCGCGCCGGCCCGCGCCAGCGCCAGCGCCAGCGCGCGCCCGACCCGGTGCGCGCCTCCCGTGACCAGCCCGACCCTGCCTTCGATCTCCATGGCCCGAACGTAAGTGGCGACGACCGCCAGGAGCAATCGGCGTGGTATCGGCCGTGCATCGGTATGCGGAGCGAGTGGCAGCCAGGAACCCGAACGAACGAGGACGACATGGAGCTGGACGGGAAAGTCGCGGTGGTGACCGGGGGCACGAAGGGGATCGGGCGCGCGATCGCCGAGGCCCTGCTGGAGCACGGGGCCCGGGTGGTGATCGGGGCCCGGACCGAGTCCGACGTGGACCGGGTGACCGAGGAGCTGGGCGAGCGTGCGCACGGCGTGGTGTGCGACGTCCGGAACGCTGACGACTGTGGCGCCCTCGTCGAAGCGGCCGAGTCCACCTTCGGCGGCCTCGACATCCTGATCAACAACGCCGGGATCGGGATCTTCAAGGAGGTCGAGGAGCTGACGGTCGAGGAGTGGGACCGCCTCCAGGGGACCAACCTGGACGGCGTGTTCTACTGCACCCACGCGGCCATCCCCAGGCTCAAGGAGCGGGGCGGCGGCTGGATCATCAACATCGGCAGCCTGGCCGGGAAGAACGCGTTCCCCGGCGGCGCCGCGTACAACACCAGCAAGTTCGGCCTCATCGGGTTCAGCGAGGCGCTGATGCAGGAGGTCCGTCACGACGGGATCCGGGTCAGCTACATCATGCCCGGCAGCGTGGCCACCTCCGGGTTCAGCGGGGGCGGCGACTGGAAGATCCAGCCGGAGGACATCGGCAGGATCGTGCTGGACCTCCTGGCCACGCCGGACCGGACGCTGCCGAGTCGCGTCGAGGTCCGGCCGTCGCGCCCGCCGAAGAAGTAGCGGGCTCCCAGCGGTCGTCCGGGGGTCCGTCCCGGCCACGACGCGGCGGTCGCGGCAGCGTGATACATTTCCCATCATCGCGACGGGTGTAGCTCGCCAGGGAGGGGCCCCAGCGGGGCGCCAGGCGATCGAGCGCCGGTCGCGTGCGCAGGCACAACGGAGCCCGGACATCACAGACTCGGATACCGACATGACCGAATACCGGATCGAGAAGGACTCCCTCGGGGAGATGCAGGTGCCGAAGGACGCCCTCTACGCGGCCCAGACCCAGCGGGCGGTGGAGAACTTCCCCATCAGCGACCTCCGGTTCCCCCGGGGCTTCATCGCGGCGCTCGGCACGATCAAGCGGGAGGCGGCCCGGACCAACGCGGAGCTGGGGCTGCTGGACCAGGACATGGCCGCGGCCATCGTCGAGGCCGCGCAGGAGGTCGTGGAGGGTGAGCACGACGACCACTTCCCCATCGACATCTTCCAGACGGGGAGCGGGACGTCGACGAACATGAACGCCAACGAGGTCATCGCCACGCTGGCGACCCGGAAGCTGGGCGAGACGGTCCACCCGAACGATCACGTCAACAGCGGGCAGTCGTCGAACGACGTGATCCCGACGGCGATGCAGGTCGCGGCCCGGGTGGGCATCCACCAGGAGCTGATCCCCGCGCTCGAGCAGCTCCGGGACTCGCTGACCAAGAAGGCGGCGGACTTCGACGGCATCGTGAAGTCCGGCCGGACCCATCTGATGGATGCCACCCCGATCCGGCTGGGCCAGGAGTTCAGCGG
>JAWVYT010000458.1:0-2581 GCA_033722595.1 Longimicrobiales bacterium | reverse complement strand
CTCGCGGGTCCGCCCTCGGTCTCGGGCTTCAGCACCTCGGGGTCGAGCATCGGCGACGCGTCGTCCCAGAGCAGCTTCCCCTCCTCGCGGGTCCGGCGCTCCGCCGCCTTCATCGGCCCGAGATCGAGGCCCGTGGCGATCGTGATCCCCGCGAGGACGACGGCCGTCAGGGCGTAGAAGTTCAGCGGGACGGCGGCCACGAACGTGCCCAGCGGGTCGTCGACCTGGAGCTCCGTCAGGATCCCCAGGATGTAAGCGCCCCAGGCGTTCAGCGGGATCAGGATGCAGATCGCGGCCGACGTCGTGTCGATGATGTACGCCAGCTTCTCCCGGGACGTCCGGTGCCGGTCAGCCAGCGGGCGGGCCACGGAGCCACTCACCAGGATGGTGATATTGGACTCGATGAAGATGACCAGCCCGATGACGTACGCCAGCAGCTGGGCGCCTTTCGGGCCGGTGACCCACTCGCGGTCCTCGAGCCACTTCACGAACCCCTTCACTCCGCCCGACACCTCCACGGTGGCGATGAGCGCGCCGATGAAGAGGGCGAAGAGGATCACACGCGTGTTGTCGGGGCTGCCGAGGACGCCGATCGTCTCCTCGATGGCCCGGGCCGCCCCCGACGCCGGGTTCCAGCCCTCCATGACCGTCCAGCCGATCCACACGCCGGCGGCGAGCGACAGGTAGACCTGTCGGGTCCAGATGGCCAGCACGATGGCCAGGAGCGCCGGGAGCAGGGAGATCCAGCTAGGGTCGGGCATGGCGCCGAAGGTAGGACGCCGCCCTGGGATCCGAAAGCGGCGGGACCCCGCCGACGGCGGCCGGACGGCGTCGGCACAGCCCGTGCACGTTCGGGATCGTCGGGGCCCGTCGCGGGTACGAGACCCCGCGCGGACATCGCCCGGACCGTCGTGCCGGGTGTCCACGGCGCCCCCGGATGTTCACACGACGGTTACGCTCCCACGACCCGACGATCATGGACGACTCCCAGGATACAGGCGAGAACCTGGAGGAGACTTCCGTGACCGAGCTCATCCTGCGACTGGCGCGACACGACGAGCGCGCGCTCCGCGCGCTGCTGCTCCGGCGGCACCGGTGGGCGGACGCCATCCTCGGGCTCATCACCCACCTGGGCGGCGCCGTGATTTCCATCGCCGCGGCCCTGGCGGTGTGGCTCTTCGTCCCGTCGCTGTCCCGCGCCGGCCTGCTGGGCGGCTTCGCCCTGGCGCTCTCCCACGGGCTGGTCCAGCTGATCAAACGGACCGCCAACCGGCCGCGGCCGCAGATGCCGCCCGGGCTCGAGGCGCTGGTCCGGGCGCCCGACCGGTTCAGCTTCCCGTCGGGCCACTCCGCCGCGTCCCTCTCGGTGGGGCTCCCCATCGCCCTGACCATCGGCGGCGCGTGGGGCTGGGTCATCCTCGGACTCGCGCTTACCGTCGGGTTCAGCCGTGCGTACCTCGGCGTCCACTACCCCGGCGATGTCATGGCCGGCTGGCTCCTCGCACTCCTGGGGATCTGGGCGGGGATGCTCATCGGGATCTGAGCCGACGCACCCGGCGGAGCCGGTTCTGACCGGCGGCCGTTACCTTGGGCCGGGTCCGGTCGTCCTGATAATGTAGACACAGAGTGGTAATCGAGTCCGGCGGCCCTCGGGCCGCCCGAATCCGTCGAACCTCACGGAGCAGATCCCATGAGAAAGCACGTGATCGTCGTTCTCCTCGCCCTCCTGGCCTCGCCGGCGCTGGTCGCCGCACAGGGTCAGCAGCAAGGCCAGATGCAGCGGCAGCAGGCCATGCAGCGGATGCAGGAGCACATGAGCCAGATGGCGCAGCAGATGAGCCAGATCCAGGAGCGGCTGCAGGCCATGGAGCAGCGGCTGCAGTCGGCGCTCCAGGGCCAGATGGGCGAGCAGATGTCGCAGCAGCAGCGGCAGCAGCACACCCACATGCACGACGTGGCCGCGTCCATGCGGGCCATGGCCCAGGAGATCCAGGGCACGATGATGCAGGTCCGCGACCTCGCCCAGGACCCCGCCATGCACCAGGACGGTGCCATGCGGGAGGAGATGGAGCGACTCCGCGAGAACCTGCAGGGCATCGTCGAGAACCTGACGGCCGGCACTGAGGCGCTGGAGCAGATCCAGCAGCGGGCCGGCGGCGGCAGCTAGCGGTCCCCGGTGCGGTATCCCGTCGTGCTGGCGGGCGCCCTGGTGGCGCTCGCCGGCACATCCCTTTCGGGACAGGAGCTGCGGTACTCGGGGTCGTTCGGCTACGCGACCGGCACGTACAGTCTCCAGGAGCCCGTGACCTCGCTCTCGGTGCTCAACGGGCTGACGCTCACCGCGCCCCGGTGGTCCCTTTCGGTGAACCTGCCGGTCGTGATCCAGAACAGCGGGGCCGTCAGCTATGTCGGCGGGACCCAGATCCCCACCGGTCCGTCCCGGGTCGACGTAGGCGGGGTTCCGGGGATGGGACCCATGGACCCCCAGGAGACCACCACGACGGGCGCGTACGAAGCCGTCGTCGGCGACCCCGTGGCCCGGGGCACGTTCACCCCCTACCAGGGGTTCGGCACCCTCCGG
>JAWVYT010000457.1:0-2582 GCA_033722595.1 Longimicrobiales bacterium | reverse complement strand
TACAAGTACTCGACGGTGCGGCGGACGCTGGCCGCGCCGGACAGCTGGGAGGTTTACGGGGTCGAACAGCTGAGCGACTTCGACGCGAAGACCACATACAACTACACGACGCCGCACAACATCCTGCGCTGGACGGAGCGGACACAGGTCGCGGAAGGCGAGAGCTGCTACGCGAACTGCCACGTCATCCAGGAGGGAGACACCTACCGGAACCGTCACCTCTACCTGTTCAGCTCCGACATGCTCCTGGATTGGGAGGTGTCATCCAACCAGGGGATCTTCGTCGACGGGCAGCTGCCCGCGAGCTGGGGTCTGCCCCAGTAAACCGTTGCTTGAAGGAGAAGGGTCATGAGATACACGAAGAATCGGTTCTATATCCTGCTGCTGCTCGCCCTGGCCGGGCTGGCCGGGTGCGACGAGGGGACGACGACGGACCCGATCGCGGCCAACGAGGCCGAGCTCCTCGTGGACTACGTGGAGTCGAACCGGGGCTACGACGTGCACGGCGGCTACATCGTGGCCGCATCAGACGTCCGGACCGCCATCGTGACCGCGCCCGACGACTACCTCGTAGTCGACATCCGCGCCGCCGCAGACTTCGCGGCCGGGCACATCCCGGGGGCGGTGAACGTGGCGCTGGGCGCGCTGCCAGACTACCTGGCGGGCCTGTCGCCGGCGGCGTCGACGTACGAGAAGGTCTTCCTGATCTGCTATTCGGGGCAGTCCGCTGCGTACTCGACGGGCGTCCTTCGGGCCATGGGCTTCGAGAACGTGTTCAGCATGAAGTTCGGCATGAGCGCGTGGCACACGGACTTCTCGGGCTCGTGGAACAACAACGTGAGCAACGAGCGCGTGACCCAGTTCGTGACGGGTGCGTCGCCGGCCATGAATGCGGCGGGCGAGCTGCCGACGCTGGACACCGGCTTCGAGGACGGCGCGTCGATCCTGGAGGCGCGCACGACGGCCGTATTCGAGGCCGGCTTCGGGCCCGCCAAGGTGACGGACGACGACGTATTCATGAACACCGATGACTACTACGTCATCAACTTCTGGCCGCCGTCTCTGTACGAGAGCCTCGGGCACATCCCAGGGGCCATCAACTACGACCCGTCGACCAAGCCGTTCGAGCTGGGCACGTACCTGACGACGCTGCCCAGGGACAAGCCGGTCGTGATCTACTGCTACACGGGTCAGACCAGCGCGTACATCACGGCGTACCTGCGGGTGCTGGGCTATGATGCCCGGACGCTGCTGTTCGGCGGCAACTCCATGATCCACGACGCCATGGCCGCCGAGGGCGTGACGGCGTGGGACGCCAGCCAGCATGTGATGGACTACGACTACGAAGTGACGACGTAGACCGAAGCCGAGCCCCCCGCCGTCCCCTCGGGGTAGCGGCGGCGGGGGGTGGCAGGGCGGGGCGTTTCGCGCCCCGATGGGAGCCGGTCCCGCCGAAGCAGGCGGGGCCGGCTCGGCCGTTGATGCGGACGGGGGCTAGAAGAGCTCCCGCTGCTCCGCGGGGTCCGCAGGGTAGATCACCCGCCCGCCGTCCAGTACGCGGGCCATGGGGTTGAGCTCGTGAGCCGCGGGCTCGGCGTCGGAGAGGATGTGCCGGACCTCCACGCCCCGCGCCGTGAGCGCGTCGCTGACGAGGTTCCGGTGACATCGCCACGGGACGGCCTCGGCGCAAAGGATCGCCGGGGTCGACTCGCGGGCGTCGGCGATGAGGCGGTCGAGCGCGGCGCGGAACCGGTCCGTACCCATGTGGTCGGCGTACGCCCGGAAGCTCGCGTTTCGCCAGCCGTCGTTGGGGGAGCTCTCGTCGTCGCGGAGGGGGGAGGACCGTCGGCCGCCGAGGTCGGGGGCGTGGCGGTAGCGGACGCCCGCGGCCTCGAGGGTGGCGGACAGCGTCTCCCGGTTGAACTGGGGGTGCCGCCGGGAGCCGGGATAGCGGCGGACATCGACCAGGAGGTCGACGCCATTGCGCCGGAGGAGCTCGACCAGACGGGCGGCCTCCCGGGTGGAGTGACCGATGGTGAAGACGGAGCCGGGCACGGCCGCGGTCGCGCTATTCTTCCAGCGGCTCGACGCGCAGCCGCTCGGCCAGCTCGATGCCCACCACTTCCTCGGTCTCGCCCACGCGGATCCGGAGCGGCCCCCGGCGGGGAGCGCGCTCCAGGAGCTCCAGCTCGGACCCGGGGATCAGATTGAGCCGGGTCAGGTAGCGGAGCGCTTCCGGGTCCTCGTCGCTGACGCGACGGAGCACGGCCACGTCGCCCACCTCGAGCTCGGCCAGCGTCGGCAGCGCCCGGGCGGCGAGCTGGCCCGCGGGGCTGGGGATCGGGTGGCCGTGCGGGTCGGCCTCGGGGTCCCCGAGGACCGCGGCCATCCGGTTGATCAAGGCGTCCGAGGCCGCGTGCTCGAGGAGCTCGGCCTCCGGGTGGACCTGGTCCCACGTGTAGCCCAGCACCTCGACCAGGAAGAGCTCCAGGACCCGGTGCCGCCGGATCATCCGGATGGCCTCCCGCCGCCCCCGGGCCGTAAGGCGCGCGCCCTGGTAGCGCTGGTGCTCGACCAGCCCC
>JAWVYT010000456.1:0-2589 GCA_033722595.1 Longimicrobiales bacterium | reverse complement strand
GAGCAGCCCCGGCCCATCGCCCAGCAGCGACGCACCGTCCCGCCGCACGTGGCGGCGGTGACCGCGCGGGCGCTGGAGAAGCTCCCGGCCGATCGCTTCGAGAGCGCGGCCGAGATGATCCGGGCTCTGGACGATCCGGGCTTTCGCTACGAGGCGCGGGGCGAAGCGGCCGTGGGGTCCGGGCGGAAGCGGGCGGACGAGCGAACGGATTCGGGCAGCCGTCGAACAGCGATCCTCGCCGCGGCCCTCGCCGTGGCGGTGGTGCTGGCCGGATGGGGCTGGCTCCGGTCGCCCGATTCGCCGCCAGCCCCGATGCTCCGGACGACCCTGGATCTGGGGGATGTGGAGCTCGAGGACCACTCGCTGTTCGAGGTGGTGATCTCACCGGATGGCTCCCGGTTCGCCGTGGTCGGGCAGACCGAGGATGGCCAGATGATGTACCATCGCACAGCGGACGAGCTCGAGTTCCAGCCGATCCCCGGGACCGAGGGGAGCCCCATCCATTCTCCCTCCTTCTCGCCGGACGGGGACTGGCTGGTCTACGCGGACCCCAACCGTGGACTGATGAAGGTTTCGCTCCTCGGCGGGCGACCCACGGTGCTGGTGCCGGCACGGGATGACGAGCTCGAGCCGCGACTGACCCACTGGGGGCCCGACGGCTGGATCGTCTTCTGGGCCGGGATCAGCGACGGCCGGTCCGCGCTGTACCGGGTGCCGGACACGGGCGGGGAGCTGGAGGAGCTGGTGGGGGAGCCGTGGCGGGCGATCGCGCCGCAGCTCCTGCCCGGGAGCGAGGCCGTGGTGTTCACGGACGAGAGTACCCGGTCCGTGGCGATCTACGAGCTGGCAGCGGACACCGTCCGCGTGCTGGTGGAACAGGCCCTCGATGGCCGTTATGTCCCCACGGGGCACCTCCTGTACCTGGACCTCGATGGCGGCCTGTGGGCCGCCCCGTTCGACCCGGACGCCGGGGAAATCGTCGGGGCCGCCAAGCCGGTGATGCAGGGCATCATGAGCAATGTGCTCCCGCCCGTCGGCCGCTACTCGGTGTCGGACAACGGCACCTTCGTGTACGGGACGGGTGGCACGACCGCGGACGATGCGTCTCACCAGCTGGCCTTCGTTCCGCTGGACGGGCCGATCGCGCCCCTGGACCTCTCGCCGAGATGGCTGGAGGACTTCACCTGGCACCCGAACGGGCGGCAGGTGGCCTTCGCGCAGCGACCGCAAGATCAGCTGACCGGGGATCGCGAGATCGCGCTCTACGACCTGCAGCTGGAGAACGCACCCACGGTCCTGACGCGCGCCGGCGACAATCAGGAGCCGATGTTCTCCCCCGACGGCCGACGGCTCGTCTTCTCGTCCCGACGTGACGGAACCGCCGCACACGATCTCTTCATCCTGGACCTGGAGGACGACACCGGGCCACGCCACCTCGTCCTGCGACCCGCGTGGCAGGCGGCCACCGACTGGCCGGAAGAAGACGTGATCGTCATCGAGAGCTTCAGCGCCGGTCAGACGGGACTGTACCTGGTGGACATCAGCGGCGATTCCGCAGCCGTCCGGCCCTACTACGTCCCGGATGCCGACGTCGACCGCGGCGTCGTTTCGCCGGACGGTACCCTGATGGCCTATCACTCCGACGAGACGGGCCGGGACGAGGTCTACGTCCGGTCGTACCCGGAACCCGGTCCCGAGACCATGATCTCGGCCGACGGCGGCGGGCACCCCATGTGGGCCCCCGACGGCCGGACACTCTATTACGGGAAGGAAGCGGGTGACTCGATCGAGATCTACGCGGCCGAAATCGGATACGATCCCGGGCCGACCGTGCTCGCACGCACGCTGCTCCGTGCCTGGAGCAGCGACTGGTCGGCGCCGGAGCTGGATCCCTCCGGGGAGCGGTTCCTGACCCGCTTCGTAGTCGGCCGGGACACCGCGGGGACCCGCGACCCGGAGCCGCAGCGGTATTTCGTGGTCACCAACTGGTTCCGGCAGCTCGAGCGGCTCTTCGCGGACGGCGGCCGGAGGCAGCGGTGATCGTGATCGGTCGTGTATCGGGATACGCGGTCTGTCATGAGGTATTGAGTGTGCACGCTCGAATGAGGTAGCTCCATGGACGAATCCATGATCGACCGCCTGAACACCGCCCTCGAGGGCCGCTACCGGATCGAGCGGGAGCTCGGCGAGGGCGGGATGGCCACGGTCTTCCTGGCCGACGACCTCCGCCACGACCGGAAGGTGGCCCTCAAGGTCCTGAAGCCGGAGCTGGCCGCCGTCGTCGGGGCGGAGCGCTTCCTGGCCGAGATCAAGACCACGGCCAACCTCCAGCACCCGCACATCCTGCCGCTGTTCGATTCCGGCGAGGCGGACTCGTTCCTGTTCTACGTGATGCCGTACGTGGAGGGCGAGAGCCTGCGGGAGAAGCTGGACCGGGAAAAGCAGCTGGCCGTGGACGAGGCCGTCCAGATCGCCGAGAAGGTGGCCGGCGCCCTCCAGTACGCCCACGAGCAGGATGTGGTGCACCGGGATATCAAGCCGGCCAACATCCTGATGAGCCGGGGCGAGCCGCTGGTGGCCGACTTCGGG
>JAWVYT010000455.1:0-2591 GCA_033722595.1 Longimicrobiales bacterium | reverse complement strand
TTGTTCGCGATAAAGAACACGTTCGCGGGCCGCTCCGCGAGTCTCCGCATGAGATACGGGTACCAGGCGTTCCCGAAGGGGATGTAGATCCGGAGTCGCCAGCCGTCGGCCACCAGCTGCTCCTGGATGTCGCGGCGGACGCCGTAGAGCATCTGGAACTCGAAGCGGCTCGGATCGATCTGGCGCTCGGTCGCGTGCTCGATGGTCGCCTCGATCATCGCCTCGTCGTGCGTCGCGATGCCCGGATAGGTCCCGTGGTCCAGCAGGAGCTTCGTGCAGCGGACGAAGCTGGCGTCCACGTCCTCCTTGTCGGGGAACGCCACCGACTCGGGCTCCATATAGGCGCCCTTGCAAAGCCGGACCCGGACGCCCCGCTCGTTGGCCCACCGGACGTCGGCCTCGGTCCGCCGGAGCATCGACTGGAGCACGATCCCGCAGTTCTTCGTCCCGGACGTCCACACCCTTTCGAAGAAGTCGAGCGTGCGCTGCGTGTACTCGCTGGACTCCATGTCGAATCGCACGAACATGTCGTGGGACGCCGCCCGCTCGAGGACCCGGCCCACGTTGTCCCGCAGGAACGCCTCGTCGATGTCCTGCCCCATCTGGGTCAGCTTCAGCGAGACGTTGCCGTCGATCCCGTCGCGGACGATGGCGTCGATGATGTCCAGATAGGTGTCCGCGGCCTCCCGGGCCTCCGCCCGGTCGCTGACCGACTCGCCCAAGTAGTCGAGCGTCACCGTCATGCCCGCGGCGTTCAGCTCCGCCGCCGCGGCCATCGCCTCGTCGATGGTCTCGCCCGCAACGAACCGCCGGGCGGCGGACCGGGCGAACGGGGCGTGGGTCACCACGCTCCGAGCCACGGAGCTCTCGCTCAGCATGAGCAGTCCCTGTCTCAGCATCTATTCCCCCGTAAGCTCGGCCCGCCTCGCGATGGCCCGGTCGAGCTCGGTCTTGAGTTCGTACAGCGTGAGCTCCAGCGCGGCCTCCCGGACCGCCGCCTCCGTCGGGCCCTCGGCCACGTCCTCGCTCGTCACGTGCCCCATGATCCCGGCGCCGGTCTCGGCCCAGCGGACGAAGACCAGGAACGCGACCCATTCGCCGCCCGACGTCTCCTCGGCGTCGATGTCCACCGTATACGCCTGACCGTCGCTCCCCTCGAACGCCGGGACCCGGTCATGGGTCTCCACGTACCCGCGGAACGTCAGGTCCGGCGCCGGGCCATCCCCACCGGCGCCGCCCAGCTCCTTCACCAGGTCGGGCACGGCCTCGGCCTCGGCCGCCGACCGCTCGGCCGCGTCGCGGACAGCGCGCTGCTCGAGCCGGTGCATGATCTCGTCCGGCGGTAGCTCTCGATCCTCGCTCATGGGGCGTGAAAGGTAGACCAACCGCTACCGCCCAACAACTGGAGAGAACGCCCGGGGAGGCCCGGATCCATCGCCCCGGATCGGAGCGCTTCGCGCCCCCGTTGAGCGCCTCGTCAGAAGCCCTCCCTGCGACCGTTGCTGCGCGCGGCGCTGCCCGGTCTGGTTTTCATCCTGCATCACTTGTACGCTGACGGTCATCGAAAACGAGGAACACCAGCACGGAGGCGGAGCCATGCGCGCGGCCATCTTCGACGAGCACGGCGGACCCGAGGTCATCGAGGTCCGGGACGTGGAGGCGCCGGAGCCGGGAACCGGCGAGGTCCGGCTCCGGGTCGAAGCCAGCGGGATGAACCACCTGGACCTCTGGGTCCGGAGGGGGCTGCCCATCGAGACCACCATGCCCCACATTGGCGGCTCCGACGTGGTGGGCCGGATCGATGCCATCGGCGATGGGGTCGCCGGCTGGAGCGAGGGCGACCGCGTCGTCGTGAACCCTTCGCTCTGGTGCGGCGAGTGCGAGTGGTGCCGGAAAGGCGAGGAGCCGCTGTGTGTCGACTACCGGATCCTCGGCGAGCACACGCAGGGCGGGTTCGCCGAGTACGTCGCCGTGCCGGCCCGGAACCTGTACCCGATCCCCGAGGGCTACGACGCCGCCATGGCCGCCGCCGCGCCGCTCGTCTTCCTCACGGCGTGGCGCGGGCTCGTGACCCGGGGCCGACTGACCGCCGGCGACAGCGTGCTCATCACGGGTGCGTCGGGCGGTGTCGCCACCGCCGCCATCCAGATCGCCCGCCACATCGGCGCGGAGATCTACGCCGTGACGTCATCGCCCTGGGTGGACCGCGTCCGCGACCTGGGCGCCGGCGTGGTCTATGACCGCACCGACCCGAACATCGATTACGGCACCGAGGTCTGGAAGGCCACAGGGAAGCGGGGCGTCGACGTCGTCTTCGATTCTGTCGGCGAGAAGACGTTCAAGAAGAACGTTCGCACGCTCGCCAAGGCCGGCCGGCTGGTGGTCTACGGCGCCACGACGGGCGCCCGGGCCGATTTCGACATCCGCCTCCTCTTCTGGAACCAGCTCGAGATCCTGGGCACGACCATGTCCAACCAGGAGGAGTTCGGCGAGGTGATGGACCGGGTGTTCGACGGCGAGCTCGAGCCCGTCGTCGACCGCGTCTTCCCGCTCGAGGAGGCCGCCGACGCCCACCGGCGCCTCGAGGACGG
>JAWVYT010000454.1:0-2604 GCA_033722595.1 Longimicrobiales bacterium | reverse complement strand
TATTTTTCATGGCTTGCCAGGAAGGACGGAATCCGGCCCCGGACGGGCCATATCTCCGTTTCAGGTACCATCGTATTCAATACGGCGCAAGGTTCAGGCCCCCCCTGCGTAGCCGGTCCTGCGCTCCTGTTCCGGTCGTATGTCGGACGTGTCGGGCCTTCTACGCGTGTCGCATGTTCTGGACACACCATGTTGCGCTTGCGCCACAATCTATCGAGCCGTTGTGATCAGAGATCGACCAGATTCGGTGCCCGTTTTCAGGGGATGAATGATTCTAGCTCCCCGGTGGACGATCCGCTGCCGGCACACCATTGACCGAGGTGGTGACGTCCGTTTTCTTCAGATCGTTCAATAGGCCGCACGCGGTGGAGCTGACGCTCCCGCCGCTGGCGGGGTTGATTCTCGTTCCGGGCGCGGCCTCGAGCGGGTAGGGCGTGCGGCCTTGGTTGTCGCGGTCGTAGTGGTACTCGGGGCGGGGTCGGGGTCGCGGTGGGTCGCGGGGCTCGCGGCGACGCTGCCCCGGGTAAAGCCCGGCTCGGCGCCCCCCGACTACTAGTACCACTACGACTACGAAGTAGCGCGCCCCCGAGTGCGCCGCGAAGTTGACGCGACCACGAACCCAGCCATCGACGGGAATCCATGAGCAGCCACCCGCGCTACCTCTGTATCCACGGCCACTTCTATCAGCCGCCCCGGGAGAATGCGTGGCTGGAGGCCATCGAGCGTCAGGACTCGGCGTACCCGTTCCACGACTGGAACGAGCGGGTGACGGCCGAATGTTACGCGCCGAACGCGGTGTCCCGGATCCTCGATGACGAGGGTCGGATCCGGGAGCTGGCGAACAACTACGAGCGGATCAGCTTCAACTTCGGCCCGACGCTGCTGCACTGGCTGGAGCACCACGCCGAGTCGACGTACGAGGCGATCCTGGAAGCGGATCGCCGCAGCATGGATCGGTTCGACGGCCATGGATCCGCGCTGGCCCAGGTCTACAATCACATGATCATGCCGCTGGGCAGCGATCGGGACCGGCGGACGCAGGTGGTCTGGGGCGTCCGGGACTTCGAGCACCGGTTCGGCCGGGCGCCGGAGGGGATCTGGCTGGCGGAGACGGCGGTCGACACGCTCACGCTGGAGGCGGTGGCCGAGCAGGGGCTGCGGTTCACGGTCCTGGCGCCACACCAGGCGGGACGGATCCGGTCGCTGGCGGATGCGCCGCCGGACCCCGGGGTGCCGGGTGGACCCGATGCGGGCGGCGGGGAGCAACCGCCGTCGGACGAGGGGTGGCTGGACGTGACGGGCGGCCGGGTCGATCCGACGCGGCCGTACCTGTGCAGGCTGCCCAGCGGTCGGGAGATCGTGCTCTTCTTCTACGACGGCCCCATCAGCCGGGCGGTGGCGTTCGAGGGTCTGCTCCGGAGCGGCGAGCGGTTCGCCGCGCGACTGCTGCAGATGTTCAACGACGAGCGAAGCTGGCCCCAGCTCGGCCACATTGCCACGGACGGCGAGACGTACGGCCACCATCACCGACACGGGGACATGGCGCTGGCGCGGGCGCTCCGGATCGTGGAGGAGCGGGACGACGTGGAGCTGACCAACTACGGCGCGTTCCTCGATCGGCATCCCCCGGACCACGAGGTCGAGATCGTGGAGGGCACCTCGTGGAGCTGCGTCCACGGCGTGGAGCGGTGGCGCTCGGACTGCGGCTGCAGCACGGGCGGCCAGCCGGAATGGGACCAGCAGTGGCGGGCGCCGCTTCGTCGTGCGCTCGATGATCTGCGGGCTGAGCTGGACGACCGGTACGCCGAAGTGGCGGAGGGGCTGCTTCAGGACGCGTGGTCGGCCCGGGACGACTACGTGGATGTCGTGCTGGACCGGTCCGAGCCGGTCATCGACGCCTTCTTCGAGCGTCACGGCGCAGGCGTGCTGACGGCCGAGGAGCGGGTCCGGGCCACGAAGCTGCTGGAGCTGCAGCGCCACGCCATGCTCATGTACACCAGCTGCGGGTGGTTCTTCGCGGACCTGTCGGGGATCGAGACGGTGCAGGTGCTGCAGTACGCGGGCCGGGCGATCCATCTCGCGCAGGAGCTCACCGGCAACGGGCTCGAGGACCGGTTCCTGGAGGCGCTCTCGGAGGCCGAGTCGAACCTGGCGTCGCAGGGGGATGGCCGCTCGATCTACGACCGGACGGTCCGGGAGGCCCGGATCGACCTCGCCGAGGTGGGCGCACACTTCGCCATCTCGTCGCTGTTCGTCGAGGCCGAGGCGCAGACCCGGGAGTACTGCTACGACATCGCGGCCCGCGACCCGGAGCTTCTGGAGGCCGGCCGGGCGCGGCTGGCCACGGGGCAGCTGACGGTGGTCTCGCGGATCACGAAGGAGTCGGAGCTGCTGAGCTACGGGGTGCTGCACCTCGGCGATCACACGATCCACGCCGGGGTCCGGCCGTTCCTCGGTGAGGAGGCGTTCGAGGCCGTGCGCACGGACCTGGTCGCGTCGTTCGAGGCGGCGGACTTCACCGACACGATCCGCGCACTCGACCGGCACTTCCCCAACGCCACGTACAACCTCCGGTCGCTGTTCCAGGACCAGCGACGGCAGGTC
>JAWVYT010000453.1:0-2610 GCA_033722595.1 Longimicrobiales bacterium | reverse complement strand
CCGCCGACCCGCGTTCCCGGCACCGGGACCCAGACCACGTTCCCGTCGCGGTCGTACTCGAGGCGGGCCCCGCGCCGCGTGATGCTGTCCACCGCCAGCGGCTGCTGGAGATCGATCTGCATGGTGCGGGGCGCGCCCGGCAGCGGGGCCGGCTCCGTGACCTCGAACACGATCCCCACCCGCCCGGTGATCGTGCTGTCGGTCGGGGAGACCGCCACGTGCAGGTCGTAGAACGTCACGTCCCACCACACCCGCTCGGGGCCCACCGTCCCTCGCAGCGTGTCGGCCCGCGTGTGCTCCTGGGCGGCGGTCGGGACGGCCGTCGGGACGGCCAGCACGGCGGCCAGCACGGCGGTCAGGACGGCGAGGGTCGGGAGAGATCTGGGCATCGGTCGGGAGTGAGAGAGTCGAGAGTCGAGAGTCCAGAGTCTAGAGTCCAGAGTCTAGAGTCTAGAGTCTAGAGTTTGGGGACGGGAGACGCGGATCGGACGCGTCACGGCATCGAGAGCAGCGCCGCGTAGAGCTCGACCCCGAACCAGATGTTGCCGATCCGGATGTTCTCGTCGGGCGCGTGCTGGTTGTTGTCGGCGTTCGCGATGGGGACGATGATGCCGGGCCTGCCGAGCGTGTCGGTGAAGTGGTGGAGGGGCAGGGAGCCTCCGAGGCCGGGCACCAGGAGGAGGTCATCGCCGGCGACCCGACGCGTGGCCTCGATGACGTCCCGGACGATGGGCAGCGACATCGAGGTCCGCGCGGCCGGGTAGCCGCGCTCCCGGACCACCTTCGCGATCCGCGGATGCGCCAGCCGGGTCTCCAGGTCGGGGTCGTCCCGCACGATGTGGTAGCCCCGGTCCACGATGTGGGCCTCCACGAGCTCCTGCATCCGGACGGGGTCGTTCCCCTTGACGAGCCGGATCCCGAGCTCGGCGGTCGCCTCCGACGGGATCACGTTGCGCGTGAGCGGACCGACGTTCCCGCTCTCCAGCCCCTTCACCGTCAGCGACGGCAGGAGGATGCGCTCCATCAGCGACTCGGGCTCGCCCTCGGTCCGCGCCAGGCCCAGATCTCGCATTAGGGCGGGGTCGTGGTCCGGGAGCGCATCGAGCGCGGCCTGCTCTTCGTCGCCCAGCGGGACGACGCTGTCGTAGAACCCGTCGACCAGGACCCGCCCGGTCTCGTCCTTCATGCTCGCCAGGAGCCGGGCGAGCATCATCCCGGGGACGGGCGCCCAGTTGCCGTAGTGGCCGCTGTGGAGCGACCGGCTGGCTCCGTACACCGTGACGCTGAGCCCCGTCACCCCCCGCACCCCGAACGTGAGCTGGGGCGCGCCGCTCGTGTGCATCGGGCCGTCGAGGAACAGCCATGCGTCCGCGTCCAGGCGGTCCCGGTACCGGGCGATGATCTCGCCCAGGTGCGGCGACCCCGCCTCCTCTTCGCCCTCGAGGAAGACCAGGAGGTTGGATGTGGGGGTGATCCCTCCATCCCGGAACGCGTCGAGGACGGTGAAGAGGGCCGCGAAGGGGACCTTGTCATCGCTGGCCGAGCGGGCGTAGATCCGCCAGTCGGAGTCGATGGCCGCGCCGGACTCCGGGAACGGCCGGGGCACACCGCCGAGCTCCATGCTCCGGGTGTACAGCACCGGCTCCCACGGGTCGTGGGTCCAACGGGCCGTGTCCACGGGCTGACCGTCGTAATGTACGTACAGCGCCAGCGTCCGATTGGCACCTACATCGAGGGTGCCGAGCACTACCGGCGGTGCGTCGGGCACCGTCAGCAGCTCCGTCGCGAAGCCGTACCCGTCGAGCCGGTCGGAGAGGTGCCGGGCGAGACGCCAGATGTCCGCCGAGTCCGACGCCACGTTCGGCAGCCTCAGCAGCTCCGCGTAATCCGCCAGGATCTCCGCACCGTGCGCCGACCGGTACTCCCGCGCGACCTCCACGGACTGCGCCGCCGCGGGCCCTACCGCCTCGAGCGCCGCCCAGGCGATGAGCACCGCCACCCCCACCACCCTCGCCCACGACCCCGAGCGCCGCCGCCCCGAGCCCGCCTCCCGTTGCGCGCCCGGAAGCGGCCTCGACCCCGAGCCCGACCCCCGCCGCGAGCCCGCCCCCTGCCGCGAGCCCAGCGGCGACCCCGAACTCGAACTCGAAATCGAACTCGAAATCGAACTCGAAATCGAACTCGAAATCGAACTCGACATCACCGCCCCCCCGGCGGCCCGCGCTCCGGCCCCGCGGGCGTCTCCGGCCGCTGGTACTGCTCCTCCTCGAGCTGCTGGAGCAGGTACTGGACGGCCCGCTCGATGATCGGCTCCCGACCGGCGGCGATCTCCTCGGGGCGGTCGATGACCTCGATGTCCGGCGGCACACCCACGCCCTCCACGGCCCACTCGCCTTCGGCGTTCACGAACGCAAAGGCGGGGATGGCCACGCTGCCGCCGTCCACGAACCCGGGGTTGCCGCTGATCCCCACGAGCCCGCCCCAGGTGGTGGTCCCGATGAGCGGACCGAGGCCCAGCTCCCGGAAGTAGTACGGGAACGCGTCGCCGCCGGACGACGACTGTCCGTTGATGAGCACCGCCTTCGGGCCGGTGTGGACGATTCCCGGCTG
>JAWVYT010000452.1:0-2615 GCA_033722595.1 Longimicrobiales bacterium | reverse complement strand
GTTGCCGGGCCCTACCCTTACATAAAGAGAACGCCTGGAGGTACGGATGTCACGCACGAATCCCCGCCCGTCTCTGTGGGCCGGAGTCGCGGCGCTCCTTCTGATGACGGCGTGCGCGGGCCGCCCGGACCACGCGGTGGTACCCGTACCCGCCACGGCGCGGGTCCTGGCGGACAGCCTGACCCTCGACACGACCGCCACCATCGGCGTGATCGGCGGGATCGAAGCGTTCCGGGTGGCCGAGCACCTGGCCACGGTGGTGGGGACGACACCCGAGTCCCGACCCCCGATCCTGGTGGACGGGGAGCAGGATGCGACGATCCTCGTGGCCCTGGACCCGCTGGCCGCGCCGAGGTACGGGCCCGAGGGGTACGCGCTCCGGGTCTCCGGGGACGGTGTCCGGATCGATGCCGCTACCCCGGCGGGGCTCTTCTACGGGGTGCAGACCTTCCGGCAGCTGCTGCCCCCTGTCACGGAGTACGGGGCCGCGCGGCCCGCGCCCCGGCGCGTTCCACACGTCGAGATCGAGGATCGACCCCGGTTCGGCTGGCGTGGCGCGATGCTGGATGTGGCCCGCCACTTCTTCGAGGTGGAGGACGTGAAGCGGCTCATCGACCTCATGGCGCTCCACAAGATGAACCGGCTGCACCTGCACCTCTCCGACGACCAGGGCTGGCGGATCGAGGTGCCCGGCTGGCCGGCGCTCACGGCGATCGGCAGTCGGACGGAGGTCGGCGGCGGGCCGGGCGGGTACTACACGACGGCCGAGTACCAGGAGCTGGTGGCGTACGCCGCCGCCCGGTTCGTCACCATCGTCCCCGAGATCGACCTGCCCGGCCACACCAACGCGGCCCTCGCCTCGGTTCCGGAGCTCAACTGCGACGGCGTGCCGCCGCCGCTCTATACCGGGATCGCGGTCGGGTTCAGCACCGTCTGCGTCCACGCCGAGACCACGTACCGGTTCGTGGATGACGTCCTGGGGCACCTGGCCGCCATCACCCCCGGGCCGTGGCTCCACGTCGGCGGCGACGAGGTGGAGGAGCTGTCCGCCGACGAGTACCGCGCGTTCATCGAGAGGGTGGAGTCCATCGTGCGCGGGCACGGGAAGCGGATGATCGGCTGGCAGGAGGTGGCCGCCGCCGACCTCCGGCCGTCCACGGTGATCCAGCACTGGCGGGAGGCCGGGGAGGAGGCCACCGCATACGAGCAGCAGGTGATCCTGTCGCCGTCGACCCACATCTATCTCGACATCAAGTACCACGACGGGACGCCCATCGGGCTCGACTGGTCCGGCCTGAACCCGCTGCGCGACGCCTACGAGTGGGACCCGACCGCCCTCATCCCCGGCCTCCCGGAGTCGGCGGTCCTCGGGATCGAGTCGCCGCTCTGGACGGAGACCCTGGCGACGGTGGAGGACCTGGAGTTCATGGCGTTCCCCCGCCTCGCCGCCGTGGCCGAGCTCGCCTGGTCGCCGCCGGAGTCGATCGACTGGGGCGACTTCCGGGCTCGGCTCGCCCGGCTCGGGCTCCGGTGGACGGCGCTCGGGGTCAACTACTACCGGTCGCCGGACGTGGACTGGCGGGTGTGGTGACGCCTCAGACCTTGATGTAGATCCGGTTCCGGTAGAGCGGCCACAGGAGGCCGACCCAGAGGAGGACGAAGGCGAGGGCGAAGGCCAGCGACCCGTTGGTCGGGCCGGCCCAGGAGGCGAAGAGGTTCTGGTAGGCCCACGCCTTCAGCGTCACGCCCTCGGCCACCCGGACCAGGTCCAGCACCTGCGCGAACAGGCTCGACAGGAAGTAGGCCGCGATGGCGTTGACGCCGAAGACCACGAACGGCGTGGCCCACTCACGCTGCCGCCGGACGTCGATGATCCAGTAGAACACGCCCAGGAGGAGCAGCGCCATCCCGGCGGTGAACACCGTGTAGCTGCTGGTCCACAGGTTCTTGTTGATGGGGAACAGCAGACCCCAGACCCAGCCGACGGCCACGGCGGCGACGCCTGCGGCCAGCAGCCCCCGGGCGACCTCCCGTCCGGCCCGCCCCGACCGCAGCCACCGGCCGGTGAAGACCCCGAACAGCACGGATGCGACGGCGGGCACCGTGCTGAGGATCCCCTCGGGGTCCCACGTCCGGGACTGGGACCAGAGGTGCTCCGTCCCCAGCACCGTGCGGTCGATCCACGCCACGAGACTGCCGTCCGGCGAGAGGTCGCCCGCGATGCCGCCCGGTGGCGGGACCAGCGCCAGGATCGCCCAGTAGCCGAGCAGGATCGCCGCCGTCGCCACGACCTGGCCGCGGAGCTCCGTGTACAGCACGATCACCGAGGCCGCCAGGTAGGCCACGGCGATCCGCTGGAGCACGCCCGGGATCCGGAGCGTCGACAGGTCGACGTCGTACCACGGGAACGCGTGGAGGAGCAGCCCGAGGAGGAACAGCACGACGGCTCTCCGCGCGGCCTTCCGGACCAGGTCACCCCGCTCCGCACCCCGTCCCCGCCGGGCGGCGAACGAGTACGTCATGGACACGCCCACGATGAACAGGAAGAACGGGAAGATGAGGTCCGTGGGCGTCCACCCGTGCCATTCCGCGTGCAGCAGCGGCCCGTACACGTG
>JAWVYT010000451.1:0-2617 GCA_033722595.1 Longimicrobiales bacterium | reverse complement strand
TTCGCGCAGCTGCTGGAGCTGGACGAGCTGGACCCCGAGCAGACGGAGAGCGTCGACCAGATCCTGAAGGCGGGCCGGCACCTGCTGGCCCTGGTCGACGAGGTCCTGGACATCGCCCGGATCGAGGCCGGCCGCATGTCGCTCTCCATGGAGCCCATCGACGTGGGCGCCGTGGCCCGCGAGGCCTGGGAGCTGGTCCGGCACCGCGCCGAACAGTCGGGGATCACACTCGTGGGCGGCGGCCCGCTCGAGTGCGACGTGAAGGTGACGGCCGACCAGCAGCGGCTCAAGCAGGTGATCCTCAATTTCCTGTCCAACGCGGTGAAGTACAACGTCGAGGACGGGACGGTGGCGATCCGCTGCGGCCGGGGCATGACCGGTCCGAACCGCCTCCGGATCTCCGTGACCGACACCGGCCGGGGGATCCCGGAAGAAGCGCTGCCCCGCCTGTTCCAGCCCTTCGAGCGGCTGGGCGCGGAGACCACCGGGATCGAGGGCACCGGGATCGGGCTCGCGGTCTCCCGCGGTCTGGTCGAGGCCATGAACGGCGAGATCGGCGTGGAGAGCACCGTCGGCGAGGGCAGCACGTTCTGGTTCGAGCTCCCGCTGGACCCGAACCAGCACATGTCCGAGGGGCCCGCCGAGGAGGTGACCGTACAGGACGTCGTCGCACCGGAGCCCGCCGAGGCGTCGACCATCCTCTACATCGAGGACAACCCCTCGAACTTCAAGCTGGTGGAGCGCGTGCTGACCCGGCGTCCGAACGTGGAGCTGGTCACGGCCATGGACGGCGCCTCGGGGCTGGAGGCGGCCCGGGAGTCGCTGCCGGACCTGATCCTGCTGGACCTGCACCTGCCGGACATCCACGGCTCCGAGGTCATGCGCCGGATCCAGCGGGACCCGGCCACGGCCGGCACCCCGGTGGTGATCATCAGCGCCGACGTGACGAGCAACCAGGTGCAGGACCTGCTCGACGACGGCGCCACGGCCTACCTGACCAAGCCACTGGATGTCCAGGAGTTCCTGCACGTGATCGATCAGGTGCTGGAGACGCAGCTGGAGACCGAAGCCGAGACGGAAGCCTGATGTTCGAAAACGAATACCTCGAATCGACCATCGTCATCGTCGACGACGAGCCGGCCAACGTCCGGCTGCTCGAGCGGATCCTGGAGCGCGAAGGGTTCTCGAGCATCGAGAGCACCACGGACCCGCGGCAGTTCCTGGCGCTCTACACGGCGAAGAAGCCCGACATCGTGCTCCTCGACCTCCACATGCCGGGGCTCGACGGCTTCGGCGTCATGGAGCAGCTCGCCGGCCGGATCGCACCCAGCGAGTTCGTCCCGATCCTGGTGCTCACCGCCGACATCACGCCCCAGGCCAGGAAGAAGGCGCTGTCGGCCGGCGCCAAGGACTTCCTCACCAAGCCGGTGGACCCCACCGAGGTCGTGCTCCGGATCAAGAACCTGCTCCAGACCCGGTACCTGTATCGGCAGCTCCAGGAGCAGAACGTCGACCTGGAGGCCAAGGTCGCCGAGCGGACCCGAGAGCTCCAGCAGGCCCAGATCGAGATCCTGGAGCGCCTCGCCCGGGCCGCGGAGTATCGGGACGACGAGACGGGGCACCACGCCCAGCGCGTCGGCCACATGTCGGCGGTCATCGCCCACGAGATCGGGCTCCCCGACGAGCAGGTCGTGCTGATCCGCCGCGCCGCGCCGCTCCACGATGTCGGCAAGATCGGGATCCCCGACAGCATCCTCCTCAAGCCCGGCCGGCTCACCGACGAGGAGTTCGGCGAGATGAAGACGCACACCTCCATCGGCGCCGGGATCCTCGCGGGCAGCCGCTACCCGGTCCTCCAGATGGCCGAGGAGATCGCCCTCTACCACCACGAGAACTGGGACGGCTCCGGCTACATGAGCATGGAGGCCGAGCTGATCCCGCTCCCCGCACAGATCGTCCATATCGCCGACGTCTTCGACGCCCTGACCCACGAGCGCCCGTACAAGGAGGCCTGGCCGGTGGACCGGGCGCTCTCGGAGATCCGGGATCTCACCGGCCGCTTCTTCGACCGGACGGTGACCGACGCACTCTTTGCGGTCCATGGCAAGGACCGGCTCCTGATCGAGGGCGCACCCCCGCCCGTCTCCGCCATCTTCATGGAGAACGGCGCCGGTGGCGACCGCCACAAGGCGGCTCAGCGGATCGCGGAGGCGGAGGCCCGCGCCCGGAAGCTGCCGGTGGACAGCACCGGCGGTGCGGCACCATCCCCCGCCGGGCCGGATGCCCCCGCCCCCTCCCAGCCCACCGACACGGGCTCGGGCGAGGCCTGAGCCGTACGAGCGAGGCGCCCGGGCGCAGGAACGCGGCCGGACGCTTCCGGGATCGGGAGTGGGCCCGGCAGGACTCGAACCTGCGACCCTCCGATTATGAGTCGGGTGCTCTGACCAGCTGAGCTACGGGCCCCAAATAGCCATAGCAGACCAGCTTGGGGGCTCTTGCGCCCTCAGCCGCTGCCCTACCGGTGTGCCTGTAAGTCTGCATGGTCGCTTTGCCTCCCGCAAGCATGGAGGCCGTCCGGAAGGCCAGGCGGGAGAGAGCCACCGAGCGAGCCGCTCGA
>JAWVYT010000450.1:0-2621 GCA_033722595.1 Longimicrobiales bacterium | reverse complement strand
TCGAGCTCGCCTCCGGGACCGACCACAACGGCAACGTCCGGGTCTACCCGCTGCCGGCGGACGGCGACTACACCCAGCGCGACGCGACGCCGATCCTCAGCTTCGGCTACGACGCCCTGACCGTGGTCACCGACACCGTGACGCTCCCCGCCGACTCCACCTACATCATCGAGGTGGACGGCGGCCGCTACGGGATCGGCGGGGCCACCGGACAGTACAGCCTGGTGATCAACTCGCAGCCGGCCGGGGACACGGGCGGCGACGTCTACATCGCCGTGGAGAGCAGCGACGCGGTCGCGGTCCTGGATACGGCCTCCAACAGTGTGACCACGAACATTTCCGTGGCCCAGTGGCCCTGGGCCATCGGCGTCGCGCCCGACGGGTCGGAGGTGTACACGGCCAGCCGCAGCGATGGCTCCTTCACGGTCATCGACGCGGCCAGCAGCACCGTGGCCGCGACCATCGGCGGCGTGGTCAACGACCCGTTCGACATCGCGGTGAGCCCCGACGGCGCCTTCGTGTACGTACTCGACAACAACGTGGGTCGGGTGGCGATCATTGACGCCGCGGCCCGGGCGGTCTCAGGGGAGCTCCTCGGGGCCACCCGGCTCCCCAGCGCCCTCGCCCTCGACCCCTCCGGCGACACCGCGTTCGTCGTGGCCGGGGACTCGGTGGTGGCGTTCGATATCGCCACGGAGACCCCCGTCGATACCCTCGCCGGTGTCTTCGGCCTGACCGCGGACGCGGCCGTGACCCCCGACGGGACCGAGCTGGTGTTCACTGACTTCGAGAACAACCAGCTGGTGATCGTGGACCGGGCGAGCTTCTCCATCGCGGCCACCGTCCCCGAGATCTCCGAGCCCCGGGGGATGGACCTGACCGGTGACGGGGCCACCGCATGGATCGCGGCCCGGAGCAGCTCAACGCTCGTCGGCGTCGACCTCGCCTCCAGGAGCTTCGTGGCCGGGATCTCGCTCCCGTTCCAGCCCTACTGGGTCACCGTGACGCCGGACGGGACCATCGGGTACGTGACCGAAGGCCGGGGCGGGACCCGGCTCGCCGTGGTGGACCTGGTCGCCGGCTCCGTCATCACCACCCTCACCATCGGGGACGGTCCGGCCCAGATCGGGATCCGGCCCTAGCCGGTCCGACTGGTCACCGAGGCCGCCCGGGAACCGCCGCGCCCTCTACATCGCGTTTCGGGCCGTCATGACCCAGGCGTCGCCGTCGCGCCGGATGTCCACGGTGAGCCCGAGGTAGTCGGCGATGGCCTTCACGCCCGGGACCCAGCGGACGGTGCACCGGGACCCAGCGGACGGTGCACCATCAGCCACCTATGACCCGCCGGGACGTCCCCCCGGTCCCATGCGGCCATGCCCGCCATTGCCCGTCTTCGGTCCATCCCGTTTCCACTGCCGGACCGCATTCGACACGGTGGACTCCGAGGCCTGCATGAACCGGGCGATCTGGATGTTCCGGTAGCCGGCGGCGTGGAGGCGTCGCATGATCGCGTGCCGGAGCCGGCTCCTTCCGTGGCCTCGCCCGGGTCGCCGGACCCGTTCCAACGGCACGCCAGGCGCCTCGATCGCCAGGGTGTTGCGTGCGATGGTCGTCATATCGGGGGCAGGCGATCCGAGCGTCGGGTCGGCGCCCCGCGCCACGTACGCGGGTGGGTGGAACAGCGGGCTGAGCGAGGCGGCCCACGAGGAGCCGGCCCAGCCGGCGGCGGGGCCGGCCGGCAGCTCCGAGTCGTCGGCACGAGGGTCCGGGTCGGCTCCCAGCCGGTCCATCTGCAGCCGCCAGTCGACGACGGCGCGGTAATCGTCCCGCAGCTCCGCGGCGGACCGCCCCGGTCCCGTGGCGAAAAGGGGCAGTCCGAGCAGGGGGTCAACGACGCTGCCGAGGGCCCGGTGGGACGCCCCCTCGGATGGCAGCGGACCGGCGACGTCGTAGAGGAGGTGCGACGTCCACGGATAGTCGCCAGGCCGGTCGCAGATCCCGGCCCGGACGGGGTTGAGATGCGTGTAGACGATGGTGTTCCGCGCGTGCCAGGGGTCGAGGCAGGCGACGGCGCTGTAGTGGCGCCAGAAGATCGGACCTTCGCGGCCGTGCGCGCGCTGAGCCCGGTGGGCGATGCGCCGCAGGAGCGGTTGCATCAGGGCCTCCAGCGGCTTTGGCCCCTGCTGAAGGACGACGTGGAGGTGATTCGACATGATGGCGACGCCGAGAATCCTCGACGCCGACGCCGGTACCACGTCCACCAGGTCGGCGAGAGCGCCCGTCCGTACATCCGGCGTGAAGAGCCGCTCGCGGTGCAGGGTCCGGGCGGTCGCGTGGAAGATGGCTCCGGGTAGACTCGGCCGGCGGTGTCGTCCCATGCCGCTCAGGATGGCCGACGGATCGGGGCAGATCCATGCGCGAATCGGCCAAATCTGGCTGATGGTGTACCGTCCGCTCTTACCCTGTCCGCATCGCCGTGTATATTGGGGAGACCCCCTCAACGTGCCCTCAAAGCACCCTCAAACGACTGTCATGATTCGACTTGCCGCCCCCGGCGGGCTGGTGTCGTTGGCCGATGACGGCTCGGTGGCTGCCGCCGCTGGCCGAGGGCCGCGCCGCCG
>JAWVYT010000449.1:0-2625 GCA_033722595.1 Longimicrobiales bacterium | reverse complement strand
GCTGGCGACGTGCGGCAGCCTGCTCCCGGGCCTTCCGGCCGACTTCTACGCCCGGGCCGGCCGCCGGGCCCGGGAGCGGGGCGCCCGGTTCGTCCCGGACTGCGACGGCGAGGCGCTGGCCGCCGCGGCGCCCGAAGCCGACCTGCTGGTCCCCAACGACCGGGAGGCCGCCCGGCTGCTGGGTCGGCCGGTGCACGGTACCGCCTCGGCCATGGCCGCCCCGCGAGCGCTGCTGGCCCGCTACCAGCCGGTGGAGCGGGCCGTCGTCACGCTGGGCGCCGAGGGCGCGGTCGCCGCGGACGGGGATGGCGCCTGGCACGCCCGGGCGGTCCCCCCGAGCCCTGAGGCCGCCGCCCGGCTGGCGTCGGCCAGCGCGGTGGGTGCGGGCGACGCGTTCCTGGCGGCGCTCCTCCTGGCGCTGGACGGTGGGGCCACGACGCCGGAAGCGCTGGCCGATGCGGTGGCGGCGGGGACGGCCGTGCTCCTGTCGGAAGGCGCGGCGCTGTTGCGGCGGGAGGACGCGATGGAGGTGAGGGCGTGGGTGGAGGTCCGATCCGAGACTTGAGCCCGCGGGTCGGCCGTCAGCGGTCGGCGGTTTCCGGTCCGTAGCCGCGAGTCACCGGAGGATGACGGTGAATCCGGCGTCGCCGCGCTCGACCGCGCGCTGGAAGCGGGCCCGGAGGGAGCGCTTCATGGCGTTCCGGGTGGCGGGTACGAGGAGCGCGAAGCCGAAGAGGTCTGTGAGGAGGCCGGGGGTGAGGAGGACGATCCCGCCGATCAGGATGAGGAGGCCGTCCACGAGGGCGCCGGCGGGGACCTGACCCTGTCGGAGCCGGGCCTGGATGGCGAGCCAGGTGCGGAGCCCCTGTCGCCGGGCCAGCGTAGCCCCGAGGAACCCGGTGGCGATCACGATGGCCAGCGTCCAGGCCAGCCCGATCGCCTGACCCACCTCGATCAGGAGTGCGATCTCGACCAGCGGCAGGAGGATGAACAGGGCGAGCAGTCGGAAGAACATGACGCTACGCCTTGATCTGCAATTCCGGGTCCGCCGCCGCCGGGGGCTCGGCGGGGTGGAGCGGCTCGTAGATATACGGCTCGCGGCGGCTGGCGGCGCCCATCGGGTACCGCCAGTAGCTCCACGGCTCCCGGACCAGCCGCTCCTCGGCCCGGCGGATGACGAACTCGGGGATGTCGCCCAGGGCGTCGACTCCGCGCTCGACCCGGAGCCGGCTCAGCGCCCGCATCCCGGGCTCCACGTCATCCTCCCGGACGCGCCTCCAGAGTGACCGCAGCACGTGGCCGACGCCGCGGACCGGGAGTCCGCCGGTATCCTGGAGGTAGGATACCCCCCGGAACATGGGGGAGTGGAAGATCAGGTCTGCGTCGACCTCCACGAGCCAGATCCCGGCGCCATCGCCACTGGCGGCCTTCCGGGCGCGTGACTGCTGCCGCTCCCGGGCGCCGGGGTCCACGAGCTTGTGATAGGGGACCCAGAGCTCCCGGTAGTGGAGGTCCGTCACCACCCACTCCAGCTGGCCGGCATCGGGGCCGTCGGCCCGGATCCAGAGGTCCACCCGCTCCCAGTCCCGCTCCCAGAACTTGTTGAGCTCGGCAGGCGACAGCAGCAGGTAGCGCCAGACCCAGTACACCTTCCCCTCCAGCCACCAGGGCGCGTCCTCGGGCCGGGTGTACGGGTGGCCGTCGCCCTCGGTGGTGTACAGGAGCAGCGCCGGCGGGACCGGTCGCGGCACGAAGAACCAGTCGGCCAGAAGGTAGACGAGATAGATCCCGGCCAGCGCCCAGAAGAAGACGGACCAGTCGTACGGCGTGGACGGCCGGAGCACATCCACGAGGTAGCCCCCCAGGAGGATGGGCAGGGCGCCGAGGAAGGCGGTGAGCCATTCCCGGAAGATCGCGTACAGGACTACGATCAGGGCCGGCAGCCCCACCGGGATCCAGTACTGCGAGGTGAGCTCGAGCAGGCCCAGCGTGCTGAGGATGGGCGCGCCGACGCCCATCAGGAGCAGCGCCAGGAGCGAGGCCATCGGCAGCTTGTTGGCGGCCCAGAAGAGGGAGCTGAATCCGGCGACGCGGTACGGGTCCAGCACGTTGCGGGCGAGGATCGTGTCGCCGAGACGGACATCGCAGCGCGGCGGGAGGTCGGGGTCCCCCTCGTCGTCCGGCTCCTGCCCGCCGGCGTCGAGGGTCAGCCGGTACGCGTCCAGCGCTTCGAGGACCTCCCGGCTGCGGGGGTTCCCGAACCGCAGCCGGTACCGGCCGATGCGTCGGAAGGAGCGGAAGGCGAAGAGGAACGGGCCGATCAGGAAGAGGAGGAGATACGACCAGAGGGAGGGCACGTCGAGCTCGGGCCGGTCGATGCCCAGCTTGAAGAGGGGCGGGTCGACGAACCCCCGGTCTACGTGCTCGTCGGGGGTGACCCCGTCCATCCCAAGGACATTGGCCCAGTAGTCGACGAAGAGGAACGGGCCGCGGAGCAGCTCCTGCTCCCGGAACCACTGGACCAGGGCCCCCGGTCGGCTCATGCTAGGCCCCGACGAGCATCCGTTCCTGGGCGCGCTGGAAGATCTCGACGACCTCCGGGTCGTACCGCGTCCCGGCGGCCTC
>JAWVYT010000448.1:0-2626 GCA_033722595.1 Longimicrobiales bacterium | reverse complement strand
TCGGGCGCGGGCGTCTCGGGTGCACGTGCCTCGGGCGCTGACGGCGCGCACGCGGTGAGAGCGACCGCGATCAGACTCAGCTTCAGGATACGATGCATGCGGAATGTGTCAGTTCAGAAGGGATCGAGAGAGCCCTGAATTGAACGGGCCCCGACGCCGTCTGCAAGCCATCAGGCCAACAGGTCGGGAACGAGCGACGGGTCCATGTTGCCCCCGGAGATGACCGCGACGACCGGCCCATCCCCGGTCACGCGACCCGACCGGAGCGCCGCCACCGCCGCCGCGCCGGAGTACTCCACCAACAGCTTCCCGCGCAGCAGCAGCCCGCGGGCGGCGGAGCGGATCGCGTCGTCACCGACCAGAATCACGTCGTCGGCCAGCGCGCGGGTGTGGGCGAAGGTCAGGTCGCCGGGCCGGACGGGGACCAGCCCGTCGGCGATGCTGTCGATGCGGTCCAGCGTGATCGGCTCGCCGGCGTCCAGCGACCGGCGCATGGCCGGCGCGCCCTCCGGCTCGACCCCGATGACCCGGACCCCGGGCCGCTGGCGCTTCACGTACGCCGCCACGCCGCTGATCAGCCCGCCCCCGCCGATCGGCACGACGATCGTCGCGACATCGGGCCAGTCCTCGAGGATCTCGAGGCCGATCGTGCCCTGGCCGGCGATGATGTCCGGGTGGTCGAACGGCGGGATCATGGTCAGCCCCCGCTCCGCCTGGACCTCCTCCGCCTTCTCCCGCCGGGCCAGCGACGTGGTGCCGCGCATGATGACCTCGGCCCCGAGCCGTTTCGTCCCCGCCACCTTGATGGGCGGCGCGTTCTCGGGCATGACGATGACCGCGTCGATCCCGAAGGCCCGGGCGGCGAACGCCACCGCCTGGGCGTGGTTCCCGCTGCTGTAGGTGACCACGCCCCGGCCCCGCTCCGCCTCCGTCAGACGCTCGACCATGGTGTACGCGCCCCGGAGCTTGAACGCGCCGATCGGCTGGAACGACTCGCACTTGAGCCGCACGTCGGTGCCCCGCTCCTCGGTAAGCCACGGGCTCGGGAGCAGCGGCGTGCGGACGGCCACGCCCCGGACGCCGGTCGCCGCCCGTCGGATGCTGTCGACGGCGACCAGCTCCTCCACGGCGGGTCCGGTCACGACCCGGTCTCGTCGGCGTCGGCGTCCACGCCCGCGGGCTGCTCGTCGGGGACGACATCGGCGTCGACGGTGGTCACGTCCTCCGCCTCGTCGCCGAGCTCCTCGTCGGTCTCCTCCTCCGGGACCAGTCGGGCCACGTCCATGACCTCGTCGCCCTGGTCCAGGTTGATCAGCCGCACACCCTGCGTGTTCCGCCCGATCACCCGGATCTCGCTCACCGGCTGGCGGTTCACTACGCCGTTCCGGGTGATCATCACGAGCTCGTCCCCGGGGTTGACCCCCTTCACCGCCACGACCTTCCCGGTCTTCTCGGTGATGTTCAGATTGATCACGCCCTTCCCGCCCCGGCCCTGGAGCCGGTACGCGTCCACCAGGCTGCGCTTGCCCATCCCCTTCTCGGAGACGACCAGGAGCGTGGGCTCGATCGGCTCGCCCTCCTCGTCCTCGAGCGGCGGCCCGGCGCGGCGGATCACCATGGCGACGACGTAGTCATCGTCGTCGGCCAGCCGGATCCCGCGAACGCCCCGGGTGGCCCGGCCCATCTGGCGGACGTCCGCCTCGTGGAACCGGATCGCCATCCCCTCGTGCGTGGCCAGGATCACCTCGTCCTCGCCGGACGTGACCTGGACGTCGATCAGCTCGTCGCCCTCGTCGATGTTGATGGCGTTCACGCCCGTGACCCGGATATGGCGGTAGTCGCTGAGCGCGCTCTTCTTCACCGTGCCCTTCCGGGTGGCGAACATGAGGTTCAGCTCCTCGCTGAACTCGCGGACGGGGACCACCGAGGCGACGGCCTCGTCGTGGTCCAGCTCCAACAGGTTGACGATCGGCTTGCCCCGTGCGGCCCGGCTCGCCTCCGGGATCTGGTGGACCTTCAGCCAGTAGCAGTGGCCCTTCCGGGTGAAGACCATGAGGTAGTCGTGGGTGTTGGCGACGAACAGGTGCTCGACCCAGTCGTCGTCCTTCGTCTTCATCCCCATGAGGCCGCGCCCGCCCCGGCGCTGGGTCCGGTACGTGTCGACCGGCAGCCGCTTCACATAGCCGGTGTGGGAGACGGTCACGACCATCGGCTCGTCGGGGATCAGGTCCTCGATGCTCAGGTCGCTGGTCTCGCCCTCGATCCGGGTCCTGCGCTCGTCGCCGTACTTCTCGGCGAGCGACTCGAGCTCCTCCTTGATGATGCGGTAGCGCCGGTCCCGGTCGGACAGGATGTCCTCCAGGTCCTCGATGGTGGCCCGCACCTCCTCGATCTCCTCCTGCAGCTTCTCGATCTCGAGACCGGTCAGCCGGCCGAGCCGCATGTCCAGGATCGCCCGAGCCTGGGTCTCGCTCAGCTCGAACTCGTCCATGAGCGCGCTGCGGGCTTCCTCCGTGTCGCTGCTGGCCCGGATGATCTCGACCACACGGTCGATGTTGTCGACCGCGACCTTCAGCCCCTGGAGGATGTGCTCCCGGTTCTTCGCGTTCTGGAGGTCGTACTCGCT
>JAWVYT010000447.1:0-2628 GCA_033722595.1 Longimicrobiales bacterium | reverse complement strand
GAGAAGGTCGGCCGCCTCGATGACGACCCACGACGCTCCCAGGTACACCAGGAGGACGCGGACCAGTCGGGCTCGTCTCAGGCGATCCAGCAGCGACATCGGGTAGCCGGGGGGTCTGAAGGGGTCGAACAGTATTCGGAACATGGCCGGGGGCGCGGGGAGTTGGCAAGCCGACCGCCGGGGCCCCGGCCGGTGCCATCAGGAGCCTCCTTCCCCATGAACCCCGACCGCACGAGCAACCGCTGGTTCGAGGCCTTCATGCACTGGCTCGACGTGAACGACTTCCCCGTCGCGAAGCCAGGAGACTGACGGCCGTGGCCAGGGCTGCTTCCGGAACGGGCTCCGCCGTCACTGCAGCCGGAGCACCACCAGCGACATGGGGGGAAGATCGATGGTCAGCCGATCACCCGCCAGGTGGGCCCCGTCAAAGGGCTTCGGGACGACCACGTTCGGGTTCTCGAATGTGTTGTGCGCCCGCATGTCGTCGGCGGTCAGGATCCGGCCGGATACGTTCCGCACCGTCTGGCCCTGCACCGCCCCTTCGATCCGTCGGGCGTTCCGCGGGTCCAGATTGCTCACGGTGATGTGGATCGCGCCGTCCTCGTCCCGTGAGGCGGACGCGGTGATCGCCCGGATGGATTCGCCTTCGAACGAATACTCTCCGGCGTCCAGCTCCATGGGCAGCAGCGTCGCGTCGTGGTGGACGGTATAGAAGTCGAAGACATGGTACGTGGGCGTGAGGATCATCTGCTCGTCCCGGGTCAGGATCATCGCCTGGAGCACGTTCACGGTCTGGGCGATGTTCGCCATCTTCACGCGGTCGGCGTGCCGGTTGAAGATGTTGAGCGACTGTGACGCTACCAGCGCGTCGCGGATGGTCTGCTGCTGGTAGAGGAACCCCGGCGGCGAACCCGGCACCGGCTCGTGCCACGTGCCCCACTCGCCCATGATCAGCCAGACCCGCTTCTCCGGGTCGTATCGGTCCATGATCTCCGCATGGCTGCGGACGATCGATTCCGTGTTCCAGCCTCGCCGCATCAGCTCGAACCACTCCGCCTCCCCGTAGTCGACCGCCTCGCCCTTCCGGGTCTGCCAGTCCCCGAGGATGGTGTAGTGGTGGACGTCCAGCCCGTCCATGTGATTCCCCGCCACACGCATCATGACGTCCGTCCAGACGGTGTCCCCGCCCGCCGGACCGGCCGCGATCCGGAACGGCCGCACGTTCGCGTACGGGTGCAGGAACGTGGCGTAGCGGAGATACGCATCGGCGTAGCGCTCCGCCCGCATGTTCCCGCCGCAGCCCCAGCTCTCGTTCCCGACGCCCCAGAAGCGGATGTTCCAGGGCTCGTCCCGGCCGTTCTCCTTGCGCCAGTCGGCCATAGGGCTGGGGCCGGGGTGGTTCACGTACTCCCACCACTGCGCCATCTCCCGGACGGTCCCGCTGCCGACGTTCCCCACCACGATGGGCTCGGTATCCAGCCGCTCCACCAGCTCCATGAACTCGTGGGTGCCGACATGGTTGCTTTCCGTTACCCCGCCCCACAGCGCGTTCACGATGGACGGCCGCTCGTCGAGAGGGCCGACGCCGTCCTTCCAGAAGTAGTAGTCCGCGAAGCAGCCGCCCGGCCAGCGCAGGTTCGGGATCTGGATGGCTCGCAGCGCCTCCACCACGTCGTCCCGGATCTCGAACCCGCCGGTCTCGGTCTCCCGCCAGATCCCGTCATAGATCCCGCGGCCCAGGTGCTCCGCGAAGTGGCCGTAGATGTGGCGGCTGATCGTCTCCTCACCGCTGTCCGCGTGGAGAACCATGCGGTGAACGGTCTGGCCAGTGGCCGCGGTCGCCCCGACGCTGGCGGTCGACAGGACGAGCAGGCCGAGCAAGGTTCCGGTTCGATTTCTCATGTCGTTTGGTGAAGCTGTGGTGAGAGCCCGGTCGGGCGCGTTCGTCGAGAATGTAAGCCAGAGTACCGTCCGGCGCCGTACGGAGAAAGGAGAGCCCTCGGCGCCCGGCGTATCGTGGCGGCCCGCCACCGCCGACCCCGCCTGGCACGACCCGCCGCGACGGGGTAGGTTCGGCGGAAGTGCGTTCAGCGACAGCCCTTCCAACCGAATCATCGATGAGACCGCAGGCATCTTCCATCAATCGGCGGCTCGCCGTCGTCGCTTCCTTCCTGGTGCTGCTCGCGACCGGGGTGCACGCGCAGTCCGCCGGCGGGCCGTACGGGCCGATCCAGCAGCGGTACGAGGTCCCCGCGACCGGGACCGTCTTCTTCGTGGCGCCCGATGGTCGCCCGGACGCCGAAGGCACCCGGCTCGAGGCACCGACCACGCTGGCATCGGCCATCGCCCGGGTCGTGACGGGGGATGCCGTCATCCTGCGCGGTGGCGTCTATCGCACCGGCAGCCTGGTGCTGAACCAGGGGATCACGCTCCAGCCCTATGCCGACGAGCGCCCGATCCTGAAGGGCACGCGCGTCGCCACGGAGTGGGAGCCGGTCGGCGACAACGTGTGGCGTACGTCGTGGACGCGGCTGTTCCCCTCGGAGCCCCTCTCGTGGTGGCGCCGGGAGCGTGAGGAGGCGCGAACGCCCCTGCACCGCTTCAACAACGACATGGTGTTCGTCGACG
>JAWVYT010000446.1:0-2634 GCA_033722595.1 Longimicrobiales bacterium | reverse complement strand
CTCGTGCAGGGCAGCGACGAGGGGTCCGGTGGACTGCTGGCGCTGTCGCAGATCGGCGGGTGACCAGATCTGAGATCTGAGATCTGAGATCTGAGTCCGGCGCGGGGTGGGAGCTCCGGCGCGAGTGGACCGTCTTCGTTCGGCCACGTTCTTCTCTGCCAAGGGCCTGAAGCACCCCGGTGAAGGCGGGGCGGCGAAGGGGAAAAACGGGCGTTCGTCGCTCCCGCCAGGACGCCCGGATCCAGGCTCCCGCTTCCGGGATCCGCATTTCGTTGACACCCCTATACCACCGGCCTACGTTCCGACCGCTGGACCGAAATCCACCAATAGACGACCCGAGGCAATCATGGTTGGCAAGATCACGGTGGTCGGCGCAGGGCATGTCGGCGCGACGGCCGCACAGGGTATCGCTCGGCGCCACCTCGCCCGCGAGGTGGTGATGGTCGACATCGCAGAGGGGATCCCCCAGGGGAAGGGGCTGGACATGCTGGAGTCCGGCCCCATCGAAGGGTGGGACGCCCGGGTAGTCGGGTCCAACGGCTACGACGAGTCGGCCGGGTCGGACATCGTGGTGATCACGGCCGGGCTGGCCCGGAAGCCCGGGATGAGCCGGGACGACCTGCTCCAGAAGAACGCCTCCATCGTGACGGAGGTGTCGGAGAAGGTGAAGGCGACGTCGCCCGACGCCATCATCATCATGGTCTCCAACCCGCTGGACATCATGGCGTACGTCGCCAAGGAGACCACCGGGTTCCCGCGGGAGCGGGTCATCGGGATGGCGGGCGTTCTGGACACCGCCCGGTACCGGACGTTCCTGTCCATGGAGATGGACGTGAGCGTCGAGGACATCCAGGCGCTGGTCCTGGGTGGCCACGGCGACAGCATGGTCCCGATCGTGAGCATGACCACGGTGTCGGGGATCCCCGTCACCCACTTCATCGACCGGGATCGGCTGGAGGAGATCATCACGCGCACCCGGAAGGGGGGCGGCGAGATCGTCGGCTACCTGAAGGAGGGGAGCGCCTACTACGCGCCGGGCGCGGCCGTGGTCCAGATGGCCGAGGCCATCGTGCTCGACAAGAAGCGGATCCTGCCGTGCGCGGCGTGGCTCGAGGGGGAGTACGGGCTGGACGGGCTGTTCATCGGTGTCCCGTGCAAGCTGGGCCGGAGCGGTCTCGAGGAGGTGATCGAGGTCGAGCTCACCGACGACGAGCAGTCCTCGCTGGAGGAGAGCGCGGCCGCGGTCCGCGAGACCATGTCGAAGCTCGACTAGGGGCCGAGCCATGCCTGACATCGAGAACGTCCGGGTGCGGCGGACGTCGATCGGCCGCAAGCTGGCCATGGCCACCGCCTCGATCCTGCTGTTCCTGTACGTCGTGGCGCACCTGGCGGGCAACTTGAAGGTCTTCCTGGGCGCGGAGTCGTTCAACCACTACGCCGAGTGGCTCCGGGTGGTGGGCGAGCCGCTGTTCCCGGAGAAGAGCGTCCTGTGGATCGCCCGTGTGGTGCTCCTCGCGGCGCTCTTCGTCCACATCGGGGCGTACGTCCAGCTCTGGCTGCAGAAGCGCCGGGCCCGGACCACCCGCTACAAGAAGTACGACCCGCAGGTCTTCAGCTGGATGTCCCGGGCCATGGCCTGGGGCGGGATCGCGATCTTCGCGTTCGTGACGTACCACCTGCTGCACCTCACGTTCGGGACCGCGCACCCCGACTTCATCGCCGGCGACGCCTATCACAACGTGATCGCCGGCTTCCAGTCGATTCCGGTGGCCGGGGTGTACGCCGTGGGCGTGATTGCCCTCGGGATGCACCTCTACCACGGGCTCTGGAGCGCGCTGCAGACGTTCGGGATCAACAACCCCAAATACAACCGCTACCGCAGGCCGGCCGCCGCGATCATCGCGGTCCTGATCACCATCGGGTACCTGTCGATCCCGCTGGCCGTGCTGACGGGGGTGATACGCTGATGGAGCTGAACGCAAGGATCCCGTCGGGACCGATCAGCGAGAAGTGGGACAACCACAAGTTCGCCATGAAGCTGGTCAACCCGGCGAACCGACGGAAGTACGAGGTCATCGTTGTGGGCTCGGGTCTGGCGGGGGGCGCCGCCGCCGCCACCATGGGCGAGATGGGCTACAACGTGAAGTGCTTCTTCTACCAGGACAGTGCCCGCCGGGCCCACAGCATCGCGGCCCAGGGCGGGATCAACGCCGCGAAGAACTACCGGAACGATGGCGACAGCGTCTTCCGGCTCTTCTACGACACGGTGAAGGGCGGCGACTTCCGGTCCCGCGAGGCCAACGTCTACCGCCTCTCCCAGCTCAGCCTGAACATCATCGACCAGGCCGTGGCGCAGGGCGTGCCCTTCGCCCGGGAGTACGGCGGGCTGCTCGACAACCGCTCGTTCGGCGGCGCCCAGGTGGCCCGGACGTTCTACGCCCGCGGTCAGACCGGTCAGCAGCTGCTGCTGGGGTGCTACCAGGCGCTGGAGCGGCAGGTGGCCGAGGGCACCGTGACCGAGTACAGCCGCCACGAGATGCTGGACGTGATCATCGCCGACGGCCGCGCCCGCGGGATCGTGACCCGGGACATGGTCACCGGCGAGATCGATGTCCACCTCGCCGATGCGGTCGT
>JAWVYT010000445.1:0-2638 GCA_033722595.1 Longimicrobiales bacterium | reverse complement strand
GGCCGTAGCGCACGGTCTCCTGTTGCGCCGCCAGTGGGGATCGGCGCATCTTCCTGCCCCGACAGCTTCGCGCACCCCGTTCCCTGGAGCCCCCCGACCATGCCCCGACTCTTCCGGCCGCTGCTGACCCTCGCCCTCGCCGCGGCACTCCTCGCGCCCGGAGCCGCCACGGCCCAGAACGAGGAGGACCGCAGACTCAGCCCCGTAGGCATCGCCCGGACCCACGTCGGCGACGCCTACGTCAAGGTGACCTACGGCCGGCCGTACATGCGGGACCGGCAGATCTTCGGCCCCGACACGACCCACCTCGTGCCCTTCGACCGCCTCTGGCGGACGGGCGCCAACGAGGCGACCGAGCTCACCATCACCGGGCCCATCAGGGTCGGCGGCACGCTCCTGGACGCCGGCACGTACTCCCTCTTCACGGTACCCGGCGCCTCCAGCTGGGAGGTCCACGTCAGCCCCCAGCTCGGCCTCGATGGCACGGGACGGCTCGACCCGGCCACGGGCGAGTTCACACCGAACGTGTACGACCCCGATCGCAATGTGGCCAGCTTCTCCGTCGAGCCCTCGAGGACCGACGAGCCCGTCGACCCGTTCACCATGATGTTCGAGCCGGCGGACACGGGCGCCGATCTCGTCCTCCGATGGGAGCGCACCGAGGTGCGGATCCCCGTGCGCCCGCCGGAGGCATAGCGCACGGCTGCACGGGGCTCGGGACCGCACGCCTCCTCCCGACCCGGCCGCAAACGCGGAAAGGGCCCGCCGGCAGCCTCGCCGGCGGGCCCTTTGCCGCGGCCGTCACGCTCCGATCAGCGCACCCGGTCGATGGTGCCGCACGCCACCGGCAGACTCACCACGTACTCGCCCTCCACGAATGCGCCGTGGACCACGATGGCGCGGCTCGCCGGATCCAGGTCACCCTGGCCCTCGAACATCTGCTCGTAGTGGTACCGGTTGCCGTCCGGCGTCGGGAACGGCATCAGCGGGACCAGCACACCGCCGTAATCTGGTACACCCTCGCCCACGGAGACCAGTCCGTCACCATCGGCGTCGGCCTGCGGCGTCGGGCACGTCGCCTCGCCCCCGTGGCCGTGGATGTGCTGCGCGTGCAGCTGACCCGCGTCCACCCCGCGCACGTCCATGCTCACCGACAGCGTGCCGTCCCCGTCCATCGTCAGGACCGCCTTGCCCGTCACGGCCCTCGATCCGGCGTGCGCGTTCAACGGCGTCAGCACCGCCTCCCACACCGGACCCTCCATCTGCCGCGGATTGTGCATCGCCTCCGCCGGCGACTCGGTGGTCAGCACGTCCCACGCGTCCTCCTGCACCGCCACCGGCTCGGCCCGGTCACACGCCACCGCCGTAGCGGCCACGGCGAGCACGGCCAGGGAACGGAACGATGATCCTTTTGTCATCTGGGGCTCCTTGATGAAGGTTCGACAGGTCGATCGACCAGCGGACGAACAACCGTGCAAGGAGCCTGCCGGACAGCCGGGCGGGCGTGGCCCGTCCGCGGACGGCGACGGCTAGAAGTACCGGGCGGCGCCGGCCGTTTCCGCGGCGACGTCGCCCACCACGACGACCCGCCCGTTGGCCGCACCCTTCCGCAACCCGATGGACGCACGGCGGAGCAGGTCCTTCGGCGAGTCCATGCTCATGTCGAAGGCCGCGACGCCGACGCCGATGTCGGGTGCCTCGGGAACGCCGGTCATGGACATGAGCTGCCGGCGGACGCGGGTCGCGTAGATGGCGGCGCCCTCCCGGTCCACGCCGGCGAGGATGGCGAGAAAGGTGTCGGGCTGGTCCTCGACTTCGGCCACGACGTGCATGGCGCGGCGGTTCCGTCCGAGCATGCGGCCGGCCTTCCGCACGAGCTGTGCGGCGACGACGGGCCCGTACAGGGCCCGGTGCCGGCCGAGCTCCTCGATACGGAACAGCGCGACGGTGAGGGTCCGGCCCCGCTGTGCGGCCGCGAACTCGCGGGCCAGGGCCTGCTGCCCGGCGAGGGCCGTGGCGACGCCGGTATCCTGGTGGTGGATCGTGCTGTCGCCGACGTGCCCGGCCCGGCCGATGGATCGGCGCCAGACCACGATCGTGCCCAGCGCGAGGAACACCGTCAGGACCGGCAGGACGACGGTCGCCTGCGCCCGCCCGCCAGGCGGGAAGAGGGTCATGAGCCCGATGGCGGCGAGCCCGGCCAGCAGGACGTGGGTGGCCAGAGCGCTGCGCGGCAGCTCGAGGTTGATCTCGGTCAAGGTCCCCTCCCGGAATCGGTTGGCAGCGTCCACCGGACGCTCGTATCCCTGGGGAGAGGCGGGCGGGATACGAACATTCTAATGCGGGGGAACCCGTCGGTCCAGTACGCGGATCGGGCGGGGTCCGCTCGCCCTTACCAGAAGATCACGTACAGTGCGACGGTCGCGGCCACGACCACCCCGCCGGCCACCTTCGCGCCGCGGGAGGACTTGAGCTCGATGTCCGGCGCCTCCTCGAGCTCGTCGGGCTCCTTCTTCGGGCTGATCAGCGTCATGGCGGTGAGGATCGCCAGCACGATGAAGAACGCGACGGCCATCCGGTCCAGGAACGCCAGGCTCGGCAGCGCCACCTTCAGCCCGCCGAAGACCACCGGGCAGGT
>JAWVYT010000444.1:0-2646 GCA_033722595.1 Longimicrobiales bacterium | reverse complement strand
GCCGGTACCCCCATCTTCGGGTCGGCTCGGCCTTCGGAACGGCCCACGCCGGGATCGGTCCGCGTACGATGTCCTCATGGACGGTAGCAACGCGTATCGTGGCGATCTGATAAAGCATTGCGCAACAGCTGGTTAGCATCATCGAAGGGCCCGTAGCTCAGGTGGATAGAGCATCGGTTTCCTAAACCGAGGGTCGCAGGTTCGAGTCCTGCCGGGCCCGTTGTGAGGCGGCGGCCGGGTCGCTCCCGGAGAGCGATCCGGCCGTTTTGCGCCTTGACACCCGTACCGCACTCCCGTCAAACTTGTTGCGGTTCCATACGGGCCTTCCCGTTTCCTCCCCCGGACCCGACCAGCCACTCACTCCTCTGGAGGAGTCATGAAACGCCTTGCTACGTTCGCGGCCGCGCTGGCCCTGGCGGCGTCCCCGGTATCGGCCCAGCAGGATCTGCTCGAGGCCTGCGCGCCGAGTCAGCTGACCATCGTGGCCAATCCGTCCGTGCCCGGTGGGGTGCCAACGGAGATCCAGAACCAGTTCAGCTACCTGTGCGGTCAGGTGGTGAACGCCCTGTCCAACGTGCAGCCGACCGTGGGGATCGCGTTCTCCGGGGGTGCCCACACGCTGGGCACGGCGTCGACGATCGGCCGCCGGCTCGGGTTCATGCCCCGGATCAGCGTGACGGCCCGGGCGAACGCCGCGTTCGTGAGTGTCCCGGACGCGTTCGGAGGCTTCTCGGCCACGGTCACGGACGGCGGAACGGTGGAGTCCATGCCCACGAGCGGGCTTCCGCTTGCGGCCCTGCAGGGCGACGTGGTGATCGGCGTGTTCAACGGGTTCTCGCTCGGCCCCGCCGCGGGCGGCCTCGGAGCGGTGGACCTGCTGGGCAGCGTGTCGTTCATCCCCGCGATCCAGAAGGTCGAGGACGTGACCGGGCTGCGGGAGGACATCGTGAACATCGGTATCGGCGCCCGGGTCGGGATCCTGCAGCAGGGGCTGGTCATGCCCGGCATCTCGGTGAGCGCCATGTACCGGACCATGGGCGAAGTGGCGTTCGGCGACCTAGACAATCCCGCCCCCGCGGCCTTCGCCTCGGACCTCTCGGTCCTCAGCCTCCGGGCGGGCGTGAGCAAGGGCATCCTGACCTTCGACTTCGCGGCGGGCGCGGGTTACGACATCTACACGAGCGACGCCCAGCTCAACTGGAACCTGACCTACGAATGCCCGGCCACGACGTGCGGGACGGCCACGACCGTCGACCTCCAGCCGGATCAGCCGGTCGCTGGCGAGCTCCGGACGGCCGCGTGGAACGTCTACGGGAACGTGGGCATCAGCCTGCTGCTGCTGAACATCGTGGGCGAGGTCGGCTACCAGAAGGCCACGGACGTGCTGGACGCTGCGGCGTTCCAGGAGGCCGGCCTGCCGGCCCAGGACCCGACGACGGACGCGCTGGGGGGCGGTCGGTTCTTCGCGAGCCTGGGGGCCCGCCTGACCTTCTGATCCGTACCCGAACAGTGCGGCGGCGCGGCCGCCGACGCGGGCGGGATGACGCCGGACTCCGACGAGGGGTCCGGCGTCATCTTTTTCCCTACCCGAGGGGCAGGGTTCTCCCCACCCCGGCATAGGTAGGAATCCCCCGCACGGGAAGGGGCTTTTCCGGGATTGAACGGCGTTCGCCATGGGGCTATCTTCGGGCTCGAATGATGGACGATCCGACGAAGCCAGAGAGGAGCCGTCGCGGTGACTGACGGCATTGTGATAGAAGGGGTCGCGAAGCGGTTCGGCCGGAAATGGGCGCTGCGGGGCGCGAGCTTCGAAGCGGATCCGGGCACGGCCCTGGCCCTCATGGGTCACAACGGGAGCGGGAAGACGACGCTCCTGCGCGTCGTGGCCACCACGCTCCGTCCGACCCGCGGGGGCGGCACGGTGTTCGGGTGGGACCTGCTGAAGGAGACGGACGCCATCCGCCACCACGTGGGGGCGCTCTACCACGCTCCCGGCGTGTACGGCGACCTGACGGCCCGCGAGAACCTGGAGTTCGCGCGCCGGATGTGGGGAGGGGAAGGGGAGGTCTCCGTGGAGGAAGCGCTCGACCGGGTGGGGCTCGGCCGGGTCGTGGACGAGCGGGCGGCCGGCTTCTCCTCGGGGATGACCCGTCGGCTGGCGCTGGCGCGGCTGGTGATGCGCCCGCCGCGTCTCCTGCTGCTGGACGAGCCGTACGCCAGCTTCGATGCCGACGGGATCGAGCTGGTGAACGAGATGGTCCGGGCGACGGCGGACGCGGGCGGGATCACGCTGGTGGCCACCCATGACCCGGAGCGGTCGGCGGCGGTGGTCGACCGCGTGGTCACGCTCCAGGAGGGTCGGGTGGTGCCGACGCCGGGCCCGCAGCCCGCGCTGAAGGCGGAGGTGGCGCCATGAGTCTGCGCGCCGAGCTGGGCCGCGTGGGGGCGGTGGCGTGGAAGGACCTGACCACCGAGCGCCGCTCGAAGGCGAACTTCAACGCCGTGGTGTTCCTGGCGGCGCTGATGCTCCTGATGTTCGGGTTCGCCCTGGGCCCCGACACGGCGTCGCTGCGGGCGGCGGCCGCGGGGATCCTGTGGCTTACGGTACTCTTCAGCGGCAACCTGGCGTTCCACCGGTCCTATCAG
>JAWVYT010000443.1:0-2651 GCA_033722595.1 Longimicrobiales bacterium | reverse complement strand
GTTCGATGGCGAGAAGATGCCGAACCTGCTCATGGACGAGCCGGAGCCGACGGGCGATGACGAGGGCCCGAACGCCGCCCGGGTGCTGGGCGCGGCGGTGGGCAACTGCCTGAGCGCGTCGCTGCTGTTCTGTCTCCAGAAGGCCCGGGTGACCGTGGAGGACATGGAGACCGACGTCCACGGGATCGTGACCCGGAACGAGGAGAAGCGGCTGCGGGTGAGCACGCTCCAGGTCCGGATCACCGCCGCCATCCCGCCCGAGGACCAGGAGCGGGTCCCGCGCTGCCTGAAGGTCTTCGAGGACTTCTGCATCGTGACCGGCAGCGTGCGCCAGGGCATCGACATCGAGGTCGAGGTCGATGTGGTGAACCCGGCGTAGCGGCCCGGGGCCGGCGCCCGCCCCCGTGGGCCCGCCGACGTATGGTGGCGCCGGCCGGCGCCGGGGGTGCGCCGGGTCGCGTGCTACATGCCGCGGGTGGCCTCGATCCGGCCCTCCACCACCGTGCTGTCGGCACCGGCGTAGTGGGCCTCCATCGTGCCGACCATGCGGCCGTCCACGATCCGGGTGACGCTGCGGACGGTCACCATGACGTCGTCGCGGAGCAGGCTCTCATAGGGCCCGATCTCGGACACGACGCTGTCGCCGGAAACCTCGAGCAGGCGCATCGGCAGCGGGTCCCGCTCGGGGAACTCGACCATCCAACCATCCGGGTCGGCGGTGGCGATGATGGTGGACGGGACGGTGTCGCCGCTCTCCATGTACGCCATGGCATTCCAGGTCCCGACGAATGCGTCCAGCGACGGCTGGGCAGGGGTCTCGGCGGGCGCCTCGGCCATGGGCTCGTCGGCGTCCATCTCCTGGGCGGGCTCCTGCTCGGCGCATCCGCCGGCCAGGAACAGGAACGCGACCACGCTCAGGGAGATCGGGAATCGTGGCATTGCAGGCCTCCGTGCGGGAGAAAAGGGGAGGTGCCCGGTCGAGCCGAGCAGTTCATCATACCCGGCGGGCCCCGTAGAAGCCAGAGTCACGACCGTCGGGCCGGCACCCTCCGCGCCCGCGTCGGGGTCGCCGGAAGACGCCGCGGAGCGCCGACCCTGGCTCAGGTGGACCGGTCGTCCTCCTCGTACCGCCGCATCGCCGCCTCGATGACGTCGACCGTCTCCTCGTGGCCGTGCCAGCCGCCGGTCACGGTCTCCTTCCCTTCCAGCTCCTTGTAGACCGCGAAGAAGTGGTCGATCTCCCGGAGGGTGTGGGGCGGGACGTCGTCGAGGTCCTGGAGCCCCTCCATGAACGGGTCGGAGACGGGCACGGTCAGCACCTTGTGGTCCATCCCCTTCTCGTCCTTCATGAGGAACATCCCCAGCGGCCGGACCTCGATCAGGCAGCCCGGGACCGTGGACTCGGTGATCAGGACCAGCACGTCCAGCGCGTCGCCGTCCTCCGCCAGCGTGCGGGGGACGAACCCGTAGTCGCCCGGGTAGTGGACCGCGCTGTACAGCAGCCGGTCGAACTTCAGCACGCCCGTCTCCTTGTCCACCTCGTACTTGTTCCGCCCGCCCCGCGGGATCTCGATGTACGCGTGGAGCCGCTCCGGCGGGTTCGGGCCGGCGGTCAGGTCGTGGAGTGGGTGCATGGTCGTGGCTCCGGCGCTGGAGGACTGAGCGTTGAGATCTGAGAGCTAAGATCTAAGGGGTGGGGGGTCGGGGCAAAGCGGGCGGCGGGCGTTTGACCCGCCCGTTGCGCCCGGCGTGGCCCGGAGTGACGTTGCATGCATGCTCGTGGATCCGTTGAGATAGGGTCCCGATAGACGAGGGCCAGATCGCGAGGACTGCATGCAGATTGGCATGACGGCGAGGACGGTGGCGGTGCTGATGGGCGGCCTGGCCGGGGCGACGCCGGCCGCGGCGAGGGCGTGCCCGGGCCCCGCGGTGGCCGGACAGCTGCCGGGTGCGGAGCCGGTGCCGGTGTGCGTGGAGGAGGTGCGGTTCAGCGCGGACGGGCTGTCGCTCGCGGGCCAGTGGTTCACGCCGCGGGAGCCGGGGTCGGCCGGCCCGCTCCCGGCGGCGGTGCTGATCCGGGGCTCGGGTCCGAGCCACCGGGGCAGCGTGTGGACGGAGACCCTCGCCGGGGTGCTGGTGGCGGAGGGTGTGGGCGTGCTGGTCCCCGACAAGCGGGGCTCGGGCGCGTCGGAAGGCGACTGGCGGGCGGCGAGCTTCTCGGCGCTGGCCGACGACGCGCTTGCGGGCGTCCGGTACCTGACGGGTCGGCCGGACGTGGACGCGGCACGGGTCGGACTCATGGGTCTGAGCCAGGGCGGGATGGTGGCGCCGGTGGCGGCGTCGCGTACGGACTCCGTGGCGTTCGTGGTGAACGTGGTGGGCAGCGCCGTCCCGCTCCTCGAGAGCGTGCGGTTCGAGATGCTGCACACGTTCCGTGAGGAAGGGCTGGAGGGCGAGCGGCTGGAGACGGCCATGGCGCTGGTCGACACGGCGGTGGGGCACATCCGGGGCCGGATCTCGTGGGACGACTACGAGGCCGCGCTCCATGGCGCCCGACCGGTGCTGGGCGACGAGATCGCGGACGCCTACTTCATCCCCACGCCCGACCACTGGCGCTGGGCCTTCTTCCGTCGGCTGGAGGGCTTCGACGC
>JAWVYT010000442.1:0-2659 GCA_033722595.1 Longimicrobiales bacterium | reverse complement strand
GTGTCGGTCAGCTTCTCGCCGTCGACGTACAGCCGCGCGCCGGCGTCGCTGAAGCCGCCCTGCTGCACGAAGAAGTCGTACTCGCCGGGCTGCGCGGGCGTGTAGGTCCCCGTCCAGCGGATCGACCGGGGACCGGTCGGCATCAGGGCGAGGAGGTTCGCGCCGCCCGGGTTCGAGAAGATGACGGCCAGGTCGAGCGGCTGCCCGAGGTCGACGAACGAGTCGATCCGCGTGGATGTCGGCGCCCCTTCGAGCGCCATCCCGTCGAAGACCTCGACCCGGAGCCCCGGCTCGTCCTCGGGCGTGGTGAACCGCGTGGCCCGCGCGGCAGCCTGCAGGTCCGGCAGGCCCGGGTGGTACGTGACCCGCTCCGCGCCGAGTCGCGCCGTGATCCCGTCCAGGAAGCTGACGGGCTCGATGGGCAGCACCGACGCGCTGCCGCCGCCGACCACGGGCGTCGGGTCTGCGTTCGGCCCGAGGACGGCGACCCGGCCGATATTGTCCTCCAGCGGGAGCGTCGAGCCCTCGTTCTTCAGGAGCACCATCCCCTCGATCGCGGCCTCCAGGGCCACCACCCGGCCGGCCGGGTTGTCGCGCGGGATCCCGGGATCGAGCTGCGGGCGGTCGGGCCAGCCGAACCGGACCTCCGTCCGCAGCAGCCGGCGGACCTTGTCGTCGATGGTGGCCTCGTCCAGGAGCCCCGTCTCGAGGAAGCGACGCAGCGTGTCCGGGTGCATGTGCCGCGGCCCGGGCATCTCCAGGTCCAGCCCGGCGGTGGCCGCGGCCAGCCCGTCGTAGGTAGCGCCCCAGTCCGACATGAGCACGCCGTCGAATCCCCACTCGCCCTTGAGCACGCCGAGGTTCAGCCGCTCGTGCGCCGTCATCCGCTCGCCGTTCGTGAGGTTGTACGCCGCCATCACGGCGCCCACATCGGCCTCCTTCACGGCCGCCTCGAAGGCCGGCAGGTAGAGCTCCCGGAGCGCCCGCTCATCGATCCGCGAGTCGCTGGAGTGGCGCATGAACTCCGAGTTGTTGCCCACCCAGTGCTTGACCGTCGAGCTGACGCCCTGGCTCTGGACCCCCTGGATGAACGCCACCGCCGTTCTCGCCGCCAGGTACGGGTCCTCCCCGTAGTACTCGAAGTTCCGGCCGTTCAGCGGTGATCGGTACAGGTTCACGCCGGGCGCCAGGTGGAAGTGCTTGCCGCGGGCCCGGGCGTCCCGCCCCATCTGACGGCCCACGCCCTCCACCAGCACCGGGTTCCACGTCGCGGCCAGCCCGATCCCACCGGGGTAGACGGTTGCGGGGCCCGCCGCCCGGATCCCGAACGGGCCGTCGGCCGTGCCGAGCCGCGGGAGCCCGAGGTTCGGCAGGCCCGGCACGTCGAAGATGTTGACACCGCCCAGCAGCGACAGCTTGTCGCCCAGCGTCATCCGCGCCAGCAGCGCCTCGACCCGCTGCTCCGTCGCGGTGGGCTGCTCCGCCCCGGTCGCGTCCTGGGCCCGAACGGCCGTGGGCAGGGCGACGAGAACCAACAGCAGAACCCGCACGATCGCGTGCATCGCTTCTCCTCCCTCAGCTCGGAGGTTTCAGATGACGGGGCCACCGGGTGTCCTACACAGGGGTGTTAACGGCTAGGCCGACTCGGTGCAAGACGCGGTCGCGGTCGCTGCCGTCCCCCGCTCACGGGAGGCGGCGACCGCAGCGGGCCCCAGGGTCTTGTTCGGGAGCCCGGGTCGAGGCCACCTTGGAGCTGCGCATCCGGCGCGGCGCCCATCGCCGGTTGGACCCACCAACGAAGGGAGGATCCCGTGCGGAACGCCATCCTCTTGCTCGCCGCCGCGACCGTCCCGGGCGGGTGCGTGGTGTCCCCGAGCCCCGTGGTGGACGCGGAGCACGCAGAGTACGAGCCCTCCCTCGAGGGGGTGTGGGAGGCGGTCGGCGAGTCGGATCGGGCCGTGATCGGGCCCGGACCGGACGGCTCGTACGTCATCGAGTACGCGTCGGGCGACGAGACGGGCCGGTTCACGGCCCGGACGGGATGGCTGGCCGGGCGCCTCGTCCTCGATGTGCAGCCGGCGCCCCGGGCGGTGCCCGGGCCGTCCGCGGATCTCCTGATTCCGGGTCACCTGCTCCTCGTGCTCGAGCGCGAGGGCCCGGACGAGATCCAGGTGTCCCTGCTGGATCCGGAGGCCGTGGTGGCCGCTCTGGATACGACCACGGCGCTCCCCTACGACTCCACCGGGAGCCGGCTGGTCGTGCAGGGCGGGACCGACGATCTCCGCGCGTTCCTGGCCCGCCTGATCCAGCGCCCCGGCAGCCTGGAGCTCGGGAGCACCTGGCGCCGGGCGCAGCACGGGGCGCGGCCCCGCACCGCAGCGATCCCGTGCTTCGAGGCCGGGCCGTGGCGGGAAGCCGACGCGCTCTTCCGCGGCCATCCCCACTGGCGGGGCGCGGACGCCGCTTCGTCCGTGGACCTCGGGGGCGGGCGTATCCTGTGGCTGTTCGCCGACACGTGGATCGATCCCACCGGCCGGTCCTCGCGCAGGAACGCGACGATCATCAGCAACAGTGTCGCGGTGCAGACCGGCCGTGACCCATCGTCGGCCGGCATCGCGTTCCACTGGGGGCGCGGGCCGGACGGCGAGCCGGCCGCGTT
>JAWVYT010000441.1:0-2668 GCA_033722595.1 Longimicrobiales bacterium | reverse complement strand
GGAACGCCAGCGGCATCGGCGATGGTGCAGCGGCCGTCGTGATCGCCGGCGCCGACTGGGCCGAGCGGAAGGGTCTGAAGCCCCTGGCGCGGCTCGTCGCCTGGGGCGTGGCCGGTGTGGATCCCGAGATCATGGGCATCGGGCCGGCGCCGGCCAGCCGGAAGGCGCTGGACGCCGCCGGGATGGCGCTCGACGACATGGACCTGATCGAGGTGAACGAGGCGTTCGCGCCCCAGGTCGCAGCGGTCAGGAAGGAGCTGGGGCTGGACATGGAGAAGACGAACGTGAACGGCGGCGCCATCGCCCTGACTCACCCCCTGGCCGCGTCGGGCGCGCGGATCACGGTGCACCTGATCCACGAGCTGCGCCGCCGGGGAGGCCGGTACGGCCTCGGCTCGGCGTGCATCGGCGGCGGCCAGGGGATGGCGGTGGTGGTGGAGGCAATCGACTAGAACGCGAGGGGGAGTATGGTTCCCATAATCCTGGGCGTCCTCGGCGCGATCGCCGGGTTCGGCCTCATGATGCTCCGGATCCTCCGGGAGTACGAGCGGGCCGTCGTCTTCCGGCTGGGCCGCCTGAAGCCGGCCCGCGGACCGGGGCTCGTGGTCCTCTGGCCGTTCGGCCTCGAGCGCATGGTCAAGGTCTCGCTCCGGATCGTGGCCATGGACATCCCGCCCCAGGACGTCATCACCCGCGACAACGTCTCGGTGAAGGTCAATGCCGTGGTCTATTTCCGGGTCAGCGACCCCGTGAAGGCCGTGGTCGAGATCGAGGACTACCTGTTCGCCACCAGCCAGCTGGCGCAGACCACGCTCCGGAGCGTGGTCGGGCAGGCGGAGCTCGACGAGCTGCTGGCGGAACGGGAGCGGATCAACACGATCCTGCGGGACCTGATCGACGAGGGCACCGACTCCTGGGGGATCGACGTCTCGGCGGTCGAGGTCAAGGACATCGACCTGCCGCAGGAGATGAAGCGGGCCATGGCCCGGCAGGCCGAGGCCGAGCGGGAGCGGCGCGCGAAGGTCATCAACGCGGAGGGCGAGCTGCAGGCCTCGAAGAAGCTGTCGGAGGCGGCCGGTGTCATGTCCCGGGAGCCGGCGTCCATCTCGCTCCGGTTCCTGCAGACCGTCACCGAGATCGCGGCGGAGAACAACTCGACCACCCTCTTCCCGATCCCCATCGACCTGTTCCGGCCGATGATCGAGAAGGCGGCGAAGGCCGTGGACTCCCTCACCGGCGACACCGGCGACGACGGAGACGAGTCCGGCGACGAAGCCCCCGGCCGACTGCCCGGCTCCCGCATGGAGCTCGGTGCCGGGACCGGCGAGGCCGAGGCCGAGCCCGCCCGGAGGGAGGAGGGCGCACGCGACACGGGGCCGGACGCCCCGTGAGCTGACCCGTGGCCGACGAACCCGCGCGCTGGGAGCCGGAACCGTCCGGCGATCAGGCCCCGGCCCCGAGGATCACCCGGGAGGACCTCCAGCTGGTGATCCGCCGGGCCGCGGAGCTGTACACCGAGGAGACGGACGCCGACGAGCGGCTGTCCGAGTCCGAGGTCCTCCGGATCGCCGACGAGCTCGGGCTTCCAGGGCGCCACGTGCGGCAGGCGCTCTACGAGCTGCCCCGAGACCGCGGGCGGGCCGGACCCATCGAGCGTTGGTTCGGCCCCGAGGCGGTGGTCGGCACCCGGGTCGTGCCGGGCGAGCCGTCGGCCGTCATGGACCGGCTCGAGGACTACCTAGTGACCCGCGAGTTCCTGCAGGTCCTCCGGCGGCAAGGCGAGAAGGCCGTCTTCAACCCGGCCGATGACGCCATCTCCAACGTCGCCCGGGCGGTCCGGCGGCCCCAGCGGCAGTGGCAGATTGCCCGCGCGCGACGCGTGCGCGTGGAGGCGCGCCCTATCCCGGACGGGGAGAGCCACGTCCGGCTCGAGGTGGACGTGGGGAACCGCCGGACCCGGGCGGTCACCGGAGGCGTCGTGGGCGGCGTTCTGGTGGGGCTGCCCCTGGCCGCCGGTGCCTTCTTCCCCGTGGGCCACCTCGTCATCGACGTCGCCGGCGACGCGGCCGGCTATGCGGCCGGGCTCGTGGCCGGCGCCGGCGCCTTCGCCGCCAGCGTGAGCGCCGGTGTGGCCGTGGCCCGGGCCCGGTTCAGGGCCCGCGTCGACGACGCCCGCCTCGAGATCGCGGGGCTCCTCGACCGCCTCGAGGGCGGCCGCACGCTCGACCCGCCCCCCGCGCCCTGGCTCCGGAGCCTCCGCTCCCGTATCGCCGACACGCTGCGCCCGGACAGCGACTAGCGCCGGAGGTCGCGGAGCGTCGCGGAGACGCTCCCGCGTCGAGTCTCGCACCGGTGGCCCGGCTGCACCCGAGCTCAAACAGGCCGCGAGGGGCCGGCCCGGCCCCGTCCTCGGTTGAAGCCCACCCACCGGGCGCCCATATTCGCCGTCCGGACCGACGGCGTCCTGCGCCGTCGAGGCGGACCGATGCGGCGCCGGGCCGCAGGCACTGACACGACTGGAGAAATAATGGAGATCAAGAAGGTGGCCGTCGTCGGATGCGGCCTCATGGGCAGCGGGATCGCCGAGGTGGCGGCCCGGAGCGGCTACGCCACCGTGGTCCGCGAGGTGACCGACGAGCTCCTGGAAGAGGGGCTCGGCCGGATCCGG
>JAWVYT010000440.1:0-2671 GCA_033722595.1 Longimicrobiales bacterium | reverse complement strand
GGACCCGGTCGCGGAGCAGTATTACTGGCACCGGTTCTACCACCGCCAGCCGGACCTGAACTTCGACCATCCACAGGTCCGGAAGGCGGTCTTCCGGGTCATGGACTTCTGGTGGAAGATGGGGGTGGACGGGATGCGGCTGGACGCGATCCCGTACCTCTTCGAGCGCGAGGGCACGAACTGCGAGAACCTCCCGGAGAGCCACGAGCTCCTGAAAGAGCTCCGCGCGCACATCGACGAGCGGTACGGGAACCGCATGCTCCTGGCCGAGGCGAACCAGTGGCCCGAGGACGCCGTGGAGTACTTCGGCGATGGGGACGAGTGCCACATGAACTTCCACTTCCCCATCATGCCGCGGCTGTTCATGGCCGTGCAGCAGGAAGACCGGTTCCCGATCCTGGACATCCTGGAGCAGACGCCGGCCATCCCGGACAACAGCCAGTGGGCCATCTTCCTCCGGAACCACGACGAGCTGACGCTGGAGATGGTGACGGACGAGGAGCGGGACTACATGGTCCGCTCCTACGCCCACGACCCCCAGATGCGGATCAACCTGGGCATCCGGCGCCGACTGGCGCCGCTGCTCCAGAACAACCGCCGCAAGATCGAGCTGCTGAACGGGCTCCTCATGAGCATCGGCGGCACGCCCGTCCTGTACTACGGCGACGAGATCGGGATGGGCGACAACGTCTACCTGGGGGACCGGGACGGTGTGCGGACGCCGATGCAGTGGAGCGGGGATCGGAACGCCGGGTTCAGTCGCGCGAATCCGCAGAAGCTGTACCTGCCGGTGATCACCGACCCCGAGTACCATTTCGAGGCGGTGAACGTGGAGGCGCAGCAGAACAACCCCAGCTCGCTGCTGTGGTGGATGAAGCGGATCATCGCGCTGCGCAAGCGGTTCAAGGCGTTCAGCCGTGGCGCCCTCGAGTTCCTCCAGCCGGACAACCGCAAGGTCCTGGTCTTCGTCCGGGAATACGAGGATGAGCACATCCTGGTGGTGGCCAACCTGTCCCGGTTCACGCAGGCCGTGGAGCTGGACCTCTCGAAGTACGAGGGCCGGGTCCCCGTGGAGCTGTTCGGCCACACCGAGTTCCCCCGGATCGGGGAGCTCCCCTACTTCCTGACACTGGGCCCCCACGCCTTCTACTGGTTCCAGCTCACGCCGGAGCGGAGCCGGGAGCGGCCCGGGGTGGCGCTGGGCGAGCGCCCGGACTGGCCGGTGCTGGCGCCCGCGGGCGACTGGACCGCGCTCCTCTACGAGGACGACCGGGAAGCCCTCGAGGAGGTCCTCCCCGAATACCTGCCCCGACGACGCTGGTTCGGCGGCAAGGCCCGCAAGATTCGCCGGGTCCGGCTCCAGGACGTGGTCCATACCCGGGGCGGAGAGATGGACGTGCACATCGCCATGGTCCGCGTCTCCTACGTGGACGGCGACCCGGAGACGTACGTGCTCCCGCTGGCCCGGGCCTCCGGCGAGGAGGCGGAGCGGCTGGTGAAAGAGGAGTCGGAGTCGGTCGTGGCGAAGCTCGCGCCGGAGAAGCGGAAGTCCGGGCACTCCGACCCCATGGTCCTCTACGACGCGTCGGTCGCCGACGACTTCGCCCGCGAGCTGCTCCGGGTCATGGCCACCCGCCGGGTGCTCCGGGGGGACGCGGGCGACATCGATGGCGGCCTGGACAAGGCGTACCGTGAGCGCTGGAAGGAGGACCCCGAGTCGTTGAGGCCCCAGCGGGTGCGGCTGGAGCAGAGCAACACGTCGATCCTCTACGGCCAGGAGCTCTTCTTCAAGCTGTTCCGCAAGCTCGACGTGGGGGTCAACCCGGACCTGGAGATCCCGCGCCAGCTGGACCGTCACGGCTTCGACCACACGCCGGCGGTCACCGGTCAGCTGACCTATGACACGGCCCAGGGCCCGAGCACGCTGGGCGTCCTGAAGGAGTACGTGACCAACGAGGGCGACGCGTGGTCGTTCAGCCTCGACTCCCTCGGCACGTTCTTCGAGCGGATCATCACGGAGCACCCGGAAACGGAGCTGCCCAGGCTGAACGCCGCGACGCTCCTCGACCGGGCCGCGGACGAGCCGTCGGACACGGCCCGGGACCTGATGGGCGCGTACATGGACAGCGCGGCGCTGCTGGGCCGGCGGACGGCGGAGATGCACCGCGCGCTGGCCTCGAGCACGGCCGAGGGCTTCGCGCCGGAGCCGTTCAGCGAGCTGTACCAGCGGTCGCTCTACCAGTCGATGCGGAACCTCGGCGGTCGGGCGATGAACGGGCTGAAGCGGGAGCTGGACACCGTGCCGGAGCGGGTCCGCGAGGACGCTCGGGCCGTCCTGGAGCACCGGAACGAGATCCTCCAGCGAATGCGCGGGGTGGTCGGGGAGAAGATGGACGCGCGACGGATCCGGACCCATGGCGACTACCACCTCGGGCAGGTGCTGTACACGGGCCGCGACTTCCTGATCATCGACTTCGAAGGGGAGCCGGCCCGTCCGCTGACCGAGCGGCGGCTCAAGCGGTCCGCGCTCTCGGATGTGGCGGGGATGCTGCGGTCGTTCCACTACGCCGCGTACACCGCGCTGGCCGACGAGGAGCTGCGCGGGCTGACCCGGAGCGAGGCCATGAACGGATGGGACCGGTGGGCCCGGTTCTGGACCGCGTGGTCGAGT
>JAWVYT010000439.1:0-2682 GCA_033722595.1 Longimicrobiales bacterium | reverse complement strand
CAGGAGGAGCTCTTCGATCACATCCGGCTCCAGAAGGAGCGGCAAGAGGAGCGGGAGGCCCGCCAGGAGGCTCGCGAGGAGGACGAGCCCGAGACCGTGTGGATCGGGGAGCGCGAGCAGGTCCGGGGTCTGGACCCGAACGCCGTCGGCACCCACGTGGCCGTCACCGCGTACACGCCGCCCCGGGGCGACCAGGACGTGAGGGTCCCCGAATGGGTCACCGAGACCGGCTACACCGGCGAGCTGGACACCCGCTCCAAGGTGGGCGACGCCCAGGGCGAGACCCGGATCGGGGTCCTGGAGGTCGCCACGGGCGAGGTCGTGTGGCTGGGGCTGAAGCCGGAGCCCGACGGCGAGGGCTCCAGCGGCGGAGCCGGGGCCGACCGCGAGGACGTGGCCGGCGGTGAAGATGGGGCCGAGTCCGGGACCGGGGCCGAGGATCAGGGCCGGCGGACCGCGGAGCCGGAGCTGTTCGGCGCCACGTTCATCGGCTGGAACGATGCCGGGACCCACGGCCTGATCCACGCCACCGCGTACGACTACAAGACGAGGTGGCTGTGGGCGGTGGAGGCGGCCACCGGCGATCTGACGCTGTTGGACGAGTGGCGGGACGAGGCGTGGGTGGGCGGTCCGTGCTTCGCAGACTTCGGCACCGGCTGCAACGGCTGGATCCCCGGGTCGGACCGGGCCTACTACGTCAGCGAGGCGTCGGGCTGGGCGCACCTCTACGCGGTGGACGCGGACGGCTCCGATAAGCGCCAGCTCACGTCCGGCGAGTGGGAGGTCCGCGACGTCGCGGTCCCCGAGGACGGCTCCGGGTTCCACCTCCACACCAGCCGCACCTCACCGTTCGATACGCACTTCTACACCATGGACTTCGACGGCGGCGACCTCACCCGGATCACCACCGGCGACGGCGAGTTCGCTGCGACGCCGTCGCCCGACGGCCGTCGGCTCGCGCTCGTCGTCTCCCGCGCGAACCGCCCGCCGGAGCTGCACACGGCCCCCTTCGGCCCGTCGCCGGTCACCGACCAGGTCACGGTCTCGCCCACGGCGACGTGGCTGTCCTTCCCGTGGGTCGTGCCGGAGATCGTGCGGTTCGAGGCGGAGGATGGGGCCCGGGTCCCGGCCCGGATCTACCGGCCGGCGGACCTCGGCGCGGAGCCCAACGGCGCGGCGGTGATCTTCGTCCACGGCGCGGGCTACCTCCAGAACGTGAGCCACGGCTGGTCCGGGTACTTCCGCGAGTACATGTTCCACCACTTCCTGGCGGCCCTGGGCTACACGGTGCTGGACATCGACTACCGCGGCAGCGCCGGGTACGGCCGGGACTGGCGCACGGCCGTATACCGGTGGATGGGCGGTGCGGACCTGAGCGACCAGGTGGACGGGGCGGAGTACCTTGTGGCCGAGGAGGGGGTCGACCCGGACCGGGTCGGGATCTACGGCGGGTCGTACGGCGGGTTCATCACGCTGATGGCGCTCTTCACCGCCGGGGACACCTTCAAGGCCGGCGCGGCGCTGCGGTCGGTGACCGACTGGGCCCACTACAACCACTGGTACACCAGCCGGATCCTGAACCAGCCGCAGGACGATGCCGAGGCCTACGAGCGGAGCTCACCGATCTACTTCGCCGAGAGCTTCGGCCCGGACCAGCACCTGCTGATGCTGCACGGGATGGTCGACACGAACGTCCATTTCTCCGACATCGTCCGCCTCGCCCAGCGGCTGATCGAGCTGGGCAAGGAGGACTGGGAGCTGGCGGTCTTCCCCGTGGAGGGCCACGGCTTCGTCGCGCCGGCCGCCTGGACCGACGAGTACCGGCGGATCTTCGAGCTCATGGACCGGACGATCGGCGCCGGCATCACCGTCGAGCCGCCCGCGGGTCGGACCGTGCCGGCCCCGCAGCGCTAGGGCGAGGCCGACCAGCCCACGTAGAAGGAGAAGTCCGGCGTCGCGTCGGTCAGCCCGTAGCTGGCGCCGGCGTTCAGGCTCCCGCCCTCACCGATGCGGTAGCTGATGCCGCCGCCCACGGAGGCCGGCGGGGAGATCCCGTCGATGACGGGGGTCGAGTACGAGACCGAGGCGATGGCGCTCCAGTCCTCGCTCAGCGGGCGACCGACCCCGACCGACACGGACGCGTACTCGTTCAGCGCCAGGTCCGGCAGGTCGCCGGGGCTCCAGACGGCCACATCGCCGAAGACGAAGGTCTGGCCGAGCCCCAGCCCCGCGGAGAGGCCGGCGCCGACGTCCCACTGGCCGGTGCCCACGCCGGACGCGGGGTCGGCCACGGGCGCCTTCGCCATGGCCTGGACGTCAACGAACCGGAGGGTGCCGAACCCCTGGTAGGGGGTGAACGTGCCCCGGGCCACGGGGTCGCCGACGACGGCTTCGTACGCGCCCGTCGTGGTGGTCTCCTGGGGGTCCATGGGTCCCATCCCCGGTACCCCGCCTACGTCGACCCGGGACGGGCCGGTGGGGATCTGGGTCCCGCCGACATAGCTGACGGCCCCGCTGTTCTGGATCACGACCGGCAGGTTCACCGACAGGGACCACCGGGGCGCGGTGAGCGTCAGCCCGTTGAGCACCGAGAGCGAGGTCACGGGCTCCTGGAGACTGTACGTGCCGGTCGCGTAGCCGAACGACCCCGAGTACCGCAGCTCCTGTCCCGAAAGGGATGTG
>JAWVYT010000438.1:0-2684 GCA_033722595.1 Longimicrobiales bacterium | reverse complement strand
CGGGAGGAGTGGGGGTTCGACGGCTTCGTGGTGTCCGACTACTACGCCGTCTGGGAGCTCCACGACCGGCCCGACACCCACGGCCACCACGTCGCCGCGGACAAGCGCGAGGCCTGCGCCTTGGCCGTGCGCGCGGGTGTCAACATCGAGCTGCCGGAGCCCGACTGCTACACGCACCTGGTCGAGCTCGTGCGCGAGGGGGTCCTTCCGGAGGGCCGGCTCGACGAGCTCGTCGGGCCCATGCTCGCGTGGAAGTTCCGGTTCGGCTTGTTCGACGACCCCTACGTGGATCCGGAGGAAGCGGAGCGGGTGGTGGGCTCGGAGGCCAACCGGGAGCTGGCGCTCCGGGGCGCCCGGGCAGCGGTCACGCTGCTGAATAACGAGGAGGGGCTGCTGCCGTTGAGCCCCGAAGGCCTGACGTCGATCGCGGTCATCGGACCGAACGCGGACCGGAGCCTCCTCGGGGGCTACAGCGGCGTGCCGGAGCACGACGTCACCGTTCTCGACGGCATCCGCGCCCGCGTGGGCGACCACGTCGACGTCCAGTACAGCGAGGGCTGCAGGATCACCGTCGGCGGGTCGTGGAACGAGGACGAGGTCGTTCCGAGCGATCCGGAGGAGGATCGGCGCCTGATCGCCGAGGCGGTGGACGTGGCGGAGCGGTCGGATGTGGTCGTGCTGGCCATCGGCGGGAACGAGCAGACGTCGCGGGAGGCGTGGGCCCGGAGCCACATGGGCGACCGGACGAGCCTGGAGCTGGTGGGTCGACAGCAGGAGCTGGCCGACGCGCTGGTGGCGACGGGCACACCGGTCGTCGCGCTGCTGTTCAACGGCCGGCCGCTCTCGATCCACGGGCTGAGCGAGCGTGTACCGGCGATCCTCGAGTGCTGGTATCTCGGCCAGGAGACCGGGACCGCCGTGGCCGAGGTGCTCTTCGGCGACACCAACCCCGGGGGCAAGCTGCCGATCACGATCCCGCGCTCGGTGGGGCACGTGCCGGCGTACTACAACCACAAGCCGTCGGCCCGGCGTGGCTACCTCTGGGACGACGTGTCGCCCCTGTACGCGTTCGGCTACGGGCTGAGCTACACCACGTTCCGTCTCGAGGGCGTCCGGCTGGAAGAGACGGAGATCGCCCGCGACGGCGCCACGCGCGCCCTCGTCGAGGTGACGAACACGGGCGAGCGTACGGGCACGGAGGTGGTGCAGCTCTACATCCGGGACCGGGTCAGCTCCGTGACCCGGCCCGTCAAGGAGCTGAAGGGGTTCCGCCGGATCGAGCTGCGGCCGGGCGAAACGCAGACCGTGGCGCTCGGGATCACTCCGGAGGCCCTCGCCTTCTACGACTTGGACATGGAGTACGTCGTCGAGCCCGGCGAGTTCGAGATCATGGTCGGCACCTCGTGCCGCGACCAGGACCTTCACACGGTGGTCCTCACCGTCCGCTGACCCCGAACGGGAATCCACATGAGCGAGAGCGTCGACCCGCTGACCACACCCGCCGAAGCCGGCACGGCCGAGACCCGACGGCGCCTGAGCGTCATGGAGAAGGTCGGCTACAGCTTCGGCGACGCCGCGTCGAACCTGTACTTCCAGACGTTCGTCGTATTCCTCCCCTTCTTCTATACCAACGTCTTCGGCATCACGGCGTCCGCCATGGGCACCATGCTGCTGGTCACACGGGTATTCGACGCGGTGAACGACCCGATCATGGGCATGATCGCGGACCGCACGGAGACGCGCTGGGGCAAGTTCCGGCCGTACATCGCCGCGCTGGCGGCCCCGCTGGCCATCGCCGGCGTGCTCGCGTTCACCACGCCCGACCTCAGCGATCGCGGCCTGCTGATCTACGCGTACGCCACCTACATGCTGCTCGTGGTGCTCTACACGGCGGTCAACGTCCCCTATTCGGCGCTCATGGGCGTCATTACGCCCAACTCCATGGAGCGGGCGGAGGTCTCGTCCTACCGCTTCGTCGCGGCCTTCGTCGGACAGCTCATCATCAGCAGCACGGCGCTGATGCTGGTCCGCTCCCTGGGCGACGGCGACGATCAGCTCGGCTGGCAGCTGACCATGGGCGCGTACGGGCTGCTGGCCGTCGCGCTCCTCCTCGGCACCTTCTTCCTCACCCGGGAGCGGATCCAGCCGAGCGCCACGCCGCAGGGGAAGGTGAGCGAGGACCTGGGCGATCTGTTCCGGAACGTCCCCTGGGTCCTGATCGGCGCCGCCACGGTGTTCCAGCTCACGTACATCGTCATGCGCGGGTCGGCGACGCCGTACTACTTCGAGTACTTCGTCGGCGACCAGCAGATGACGCTGCTGGGCTGGACCGTCGACCTCGACTTCCCGGTCTTCACCTCGTCCTTCCTGACGCTCGGGTCGGTCGCCACACTGGTCGGCGCGATCTGCACCGGCTTCTTCGCGCGGCGACTGGACAAGAAGAACGTCTACGCCGCGTTTCTGATCACGAGCTCGTTGCTGGCGGCGCTCTTCTACTGGCTCGAGCCGGACAACGTGTACCTGATGTACGGGCTGAACGTCCTGGCTTCGTTCTTCTTCGGCGCCGTCTCGGTGCTGCAGTGGGCCATCTACACGGACGCGGCCGACTTCGGCGAGTGGAAGTTCCGACGGCGGGCGACTGCGCTCATCATGGCCGCGTCCCTCTTCGCCCTGAAGCTCGGGCT
>JAWVYT010000437.1:0-2685 GCA_033722595.1 Longimicrobiales bacterium | reverse complement strand
GCCTGCACCGCTGGCTGCAGGGAGGGGCTGAGCGGTTGATCGAGCGTTGAGCGGGCGCTGATCGAGCGTTAACTGAAGATCCCCACATTAAAGGGGTAGAAAGTGAACCTACCCCCCACCAAAGAGGTCCCCGATGAGGCCACCTTGCCCGTTGTTTGTCTCCGCACGAGCGCCCAACCGACCTAGTACAACACCGTTCATCCAGTCCAGTGCTATCCTCACCACCTTGTGCGTCGCCTTCCTCAGCGCCTGCGAGCACCGCGCAGGCGAGCCGACCGCCTTGGACACGGCCACTGAACAAGCGGTGAATCCGGCCCCCTCGATAGCGAGCCATTCGCAGGGTAGCGACTGCTCCCTTGGGGACGCCCAGGCCCTTCTTGAGTCGCTTCCAGTGGCCAACCAGATCCTCGGCAAGGAAGGGCTGGAGCATCCGTGGGCGACCGCGCTCGTCGAATGTCAGTTCCGGCTGGCTTGGGAGAGCGGTCACCCGATCCTGGGGGACATTGCTTTCACGGAGGATGATCACTTCCTCGCAGGCATCGTGGTCCTAGTACCCTACAAATTGCTCGGTCTGGTACGTGGGCAGACGGAGACGATCCTGGAGGCCGTCGAGATTCAAGTATTGCTCGCGCAGGACGGGTCCAACTCGATCGTCCCACAAACGATCCTCGAGACCGTGGTCAAAGATGTCTACATCGCCAGCGTCGGGCCGGTCGCCTGGAAACAATGGGGATTCATATCGCAACTCCCGACTGGAGATTACAGAACTGTGACCGAGATCTCTCGTCCGCTGTTCTTCGAGGACCAGCATACCTGGACGGTGCATTTCAGGGTCGATTAGCACCAGTGGAGGAAGCCGTTTTGCACACTACTCGCACACTGCACGCAAAAACGGCTCGCCGACAACAGGCAAACCGTCAATGCCGTAACCTCATGTACTCCGACATTTTAACTACAGCGGAGGGCCGGGGATTCGAACCCCGATGGGCTTGCGCCCGGCGGTTTTCAAGACCGCTGCCTTACCAGTTAGGACTAGCCCTCCCGGCGGCACGTACCCGGAACCCGGACGTGCCGTTCCGGGGGGAATGTCGGACGGGAGGGAGCCGGACGCAATCGTCGCGCGCCACGCCCGACGATGGACGCCGGTGACCCCCCGGAACGCCCCGTCAGCCCGACGAACCTCCCGGCGCCGGGCGCAGCGTCCCCAGCCCTCCATCCACGCCCAGAACCTGCCCGGTCACCCACGACTGGTCCGGGTCGAGGAGCCACACGGCGGCGCTGGCCACCTCCTCCGGCTCGCCCAGGCGACCGAGCGCGTGCATGGCTTCCGACGCCTTCCGGGCCGATTCGCTCGAGATGATCCGGTCCGCCCCCGCCGTCCGGGTCAGACCCGGGGCGACGGCGTTGACCCGGACCCCGGAGCCCGCGTACGTCGCCGCCGCCGCACGGGTCAAACCCTCCACCCCACCCTTCGCCGCCGCGATGGCCTCGTGGTTCGGGATCCCGGAACGCACCGCGGCCGTCGAGAACAGCACCACCGAGCCGCCCCCCTCCCGGAGCACCCGGGCCCCCGACCGCACGGCCGCAAACGCCGTCACCAGGTTCGTCTCCAGGATTTCGCGAAGCTCCTCGCCCCGGGTGATGTGCGCCGGCTTCAACACGATCGAGCCCACGGCGTTCACCACCCCATCCAGACCGCCATGCTCCTCCAGCGCCCGATCCACGATCCCGTCCACTTCCCCCAGGTCACGGGCGTCGAGCGGGTGCCCTACCGCGCCCAGCTCGTCCGCCAGCTCCTTCAGCGGCTCCGCGGACCGGGCGCCCAGCACCAGCTTCGCACCCCCCGCCGCGAGCCGCTCCGCCACGGCGCGCCCGATCCCGCCCGTCGCCCCCAGCACCACATACCGCCGTCCGTCCACCGCCATGCCCGCCTCCGCCCGTTATGTACATTTGTCGTTTAGTAGTATACCTTGACATAACCTAGACAATTAACGCGGCGGAGGCAATCGTGGGCCAGCGGGACGTGGTCGTGGTCGGGGGCGGGCTGGCGGGGCTGGCCGCGGCAGTCGGCCTGCAGGCCGGGGGGCTCGACGTGCAGCTCCTCGAGGCGTCGGACCGGGTGGGTGGCCGGGTGCGAACCGACGGGGTGGACGGCTTCCTCCTGGATCGGGGATTCCAGGTGCTGCTGACGGCGTACCCCGAGGCCGGTCGGGTCCTCGACCTCGAAGCGCTGGAGCTGCGCCCGTTCCATCCGGGCGCCCGGATCCGAGTGGGTGACGCGTTCACGCGGATCGGCGATCCGTTCCGTCGTCCTGCGGACCTCTGGCCCACGCTCCGCTCTCCGGTCGGCACCCTGGCCGACAAGCTGCGGGTGGCCCGGCTCCGCGCTCGCTCCGTCCTGCAGACGCCGGGTTTCGCGACCCGTCCGGCGTACCGGCGGCTGGCGGGCGACGCCGCCGGGCCGGCCGGCGACGGGTCCGGCTCCACGACGATGGAGCGCCTCGAGCAGGAGGGCCTCAGCGACGGCATGATCGAGCGGTTCTTCCGGCCGTTCCTGGGCGGCGTGTTCCTGGAATCGGAGCTGGTCACGTCCTCCGCGTTCTTCGACTTCGTCATGGCGATGTTCAGCGCGGGCTCCGCGGCGCTGCCGGCCGGCGGGATGGAAGCCATCCCCCGGCAGCTGGC
>JAWVYT010000436.1:0-2703 GCA_033722595.1 Longimicrobiales bacterium | reverse complement strand
GGGCCCGATGGGACGGTCTGGGGCGGCGAGCTGCTCCTGGGCGGGGCCGGCGGGTACGAGCGGGTCGGGCACCTCCGGCCGTTCCGGCTGCCCGGTGGGGACGCGGCGGTCAAGGAGCCCCGCCGGATGGCGCTGGCACTCTGCCACGCCGCGTGGGGCGAAGAAGGGACCGCGCGGGCGCTGCGTCGCCTGGGGCCGGCGCTCACCACAGCCGAGATCGATGTGCTGGGTCAGGTACTGGAGACGGGGTTCCGGGCGCCGTGGACGACCAGCGCGGGCCGGCTCTTCGACGGCGTGGCCTCGCTGCTGGGGCTCCGTCAGACCGTGGGGTTCGAGGGCGAGGCGGCGATGGCGCTGGAGCACGCGGTAGACCCGGCAGAGTCGGGGGCGTACCCGTTCGCGGTGAGGCGCACCGCTGGGGCGTCGGTGGACGCCGGCCCGCTGGTGATCGATTGGGCGCCGGCCGTCGGGGCGATGCTCGACGACGTGGAGGCGGGCGAGGGCACGGGCGTGGTCGCAGCGCGGTTCCACTCCGGGCTCGCGGTGGCGGTCGGGCAGGCGGCGGAAGCGGTCGGGGAGCCGCGGGTGGCGCTCACGGGCGGTGTGTTCCAGAACCGGGTGCTGACGGAGCGGACGAGGACGGCGCTCGAGGGCGCCGGGCTGCGGCCGCTGCTCCACCGTCGGGTGCCGGCGAACGACGGAGGTCTCTCACTCGGGCAGATCGCCGTGGCGGCGGCCGGTCCGACAGGCGAAGCCAACTAGAGGAGGAACCATGTGTCTCGGTGTACCCGGAAAGGTCATCACCCTGGAGGAGAACCCGCTGGGGATGACCATGGGGCGGGTCAGCTTCGGCGGGATCACGAAGGACGTGTGCATGGCGTACGTCCCCGAGGTGGAGGTGGGCGACTACGTGGTCGTGCACGTGGGCTTCGCCATCACCATCGTGGATGAGGAGGAAGCCCACCGAACCCTGGCGTTCCTCAAGGAGATGGACGAGCTGGGCGAGCTCGACATCGAGCAGCCGGAGGTGTCGCCATGAAGTACATCGACGAGTTCCGCGACGAGACCGATGCCCGCAATCTGCTGGCGGCCATCGAGAAGACGGTGACCCGGCCGTGGGCGCTCATGGAGGTCTGCGGTGGACAGACGCACACGTTCGTGAAGTTCGGGATCGACCGGATGCTCCCCGATGAGGTGGAGCTGGTCCACGGGCCCGGGTGCCCGGTGTGCGTCACGCCGCTGGAGATGATCGACAAGGCCCACGCCATCGCGCGCCGGCCCGAGGTGATCTTCACGTCCTTCGGCGACATGCTCCGCGTGCCGGGCAGCGAGGGGGACATGCTGTCGGCCAAGGCCGCGGGCGCGGATGTCCGCATCGTCTACTCGCCGCTGGACGCCGTGAAGATCGCGGCGCAGAACCCCGAGCGGGAGGTGGTGTTCTTCGCCGTGGGCTTCGAGACGACCGCACCGGCCAACGCCGCCGCCGTGTTCCAGGCCCACGCCCAGGGGATCGAGAACTTCTCGATGCTCGTCTCCCACGTGCTGGTGCCGCCGGCCATGGAAGCCATCCTGAGCTCCGAGCAGAACCGGGTCCAGGGGTTCCTCGCCGCGGGGCACGTGTGCGCCGTCATGGGATACTGGGAGTACGAGCCGCTGGCGGAGAAGTACCGCGTGCCCATCGTGGTGACCGGCTTCGAGCCCACGGACCTGCTCCAGGGCACGCTGATGGCCGTGGAGATGCTCGAGGAAGGACGCTGGGGCGTGGAAAACCAGTACGCCCGGGCCGTGCAGCGGGACGGGAACCGGCCGGCGCAGGAGCTGGTGGGGAAGGTGTTCGCCGTATCCGACCGGAAGTGGCGCGGGATCGGGCCGATCCCGGCGAGCGGGCTGACGCTGGCGCCCGAGTACGCGGCGTACGACGCGGAGCGGAAGTTCGGCGTGTCGGCCATCGCCACCGAAGAGCCCTCGGAATGCATCGCGGGGCTGGTCCTCCAGGGGCTGAAGAAGCCGAACGAGTGCTCCGCGTTCGGGACCCGGTGCACGCCGGAACACCCGATGGGAGCGCCCATGGTCAGCTCCGAGGGCGCGTGTGCCGCGTACTACCACTACGGGAGGACCGATGAGCCGGTCCAGATCGAGGCGTGAGACCACGGAGGCGGCGGTGAGCGCGAACGGGGCGGGCCCCGATGCGGGGGCGGGGCGCCCGGACCCGAAGGGCGCCGGCGTGACGGACACGCCCGCGGGCGCACCGGACCCCACGGGGATGGCCTGTCCGCTGCCGCTGGACCGTTACCCGACGGTCGTGCTGGCCCACGGCGGCGGCGGGAAGTTCTCCCGGATGCTCACGGAGGAGGTCTTCGTACCGGCGTTCGGGAGCGACGCACTGGGTCAGCTCCACGACGGCGCGATCCTGGACGTGGGACCCGAGCGGCTGGCCCTGTCCACGGACACGTTCGTCATCGATCCGCCGTTCTTTCCGGGCGGGAACATCGGATCGCTGGCCGTACACGGGACCGTGAACGACCTGGCCATGTGCGGGGCCCGCCCGGTCGCCCTGTCGACCGGGTTCATCCTCGAGGAAGGGTTCCCCATGGCCGACGTGTGGGCCATCGCGACCGCCATGCAGGCCGCCGCAGCCGAGAGCGGTGTACGGATCGTGACCGGCGACACGAAGGTCGTGGACCGCGGCAAGGGCGATGGCGT
>JAWVYT010000435.1:0-2720 GCA_033722595.1 Longimicrobiales bacterium | reverse complement strand
TCCTCGCCCGTCCTGAACAGCCGATCGGCCACGATCCCCCTCGAATGATGCGTTCGGAACTCAGATCCCCGATCCCGGCCCGCGGCAGCCGGGGCCCGGCTTCCGGGTCCGACGTCCCCTGCCGCAGCGCTCGCCGCCCCGCGCGGATCGGGCGCCGGCGATCCGGCAGGCCGCTACCAAGAGGTACAGCACTCGGGCGGTCAGGTCCATGGCCGGGTGGGTCCGCGGGCGGACGGCCGCGGGGTCAGCGGGCGGCGATCGTCTCCGGCTGGGGTGCCGGCAGCGCCGGCAGGAGCGCCAGACGCTCCGTGACGACCTGCTGGAAGCGCTCCATCCGGTCCTCGGGCACGGGCGGGGCGGCGGGCAGCCGGACGCGCCGGGGGTCCCGGGGCTGGCCGTGCTGTCGCAGCTCGTAGTGGAGGTGGGGCGCCGTGGCGAGGCCCGTGTCACCGGAATACCCGATGATCTGGCCCTGCGTGACCCGGACGCCCGGACGGATGCCCGGCGCGAACCGGCTCAAGTGGGCGTAGCGGGTCTCATAACCGTTGCCGTGGTAGATCTTGGCGAGGTTGCCGTAGCCGCCGTCCCAGCGGGCGGACCGCACCACGCCGTCGGCGGTCGACCGGACCGGCGCGCCCCGTCCCGTCCCGAAGTCGGTGCCCAGGTGGGGGCGGTTCCGCTTCAGGATCGGGTGGTAGCGTCGCCAGCTGAAGTTGGACGTGATCCGGGGGTAGTCCACCGGGTAGCGGAGGAACGCGAGCCGCAGCGACTCCCCGTCGTCGCCGAAGTAATCGCCACGCCGGTCGCCGGGATCGAAGTGGATGGCGGGGATGGTGTCGCCCTGGTTCACGATCTCCGCGACCAGGACGCGGTTGCTCCGCGAGCTGCCGTCCGGCCGGGCCTCACGCTCGAAGACGACACGATAGCTGTCGCCCGGGCGCATGTCGTGGGCGAAGTCGAGCTGCCAGCCGTAGACGCTGGTGGCCATGCGCCAGACCAGCGCCTCCCGCTCGCGGAAGGGGAGTGCGGCCAGGTCGGGGTGATCGACCACGGCCGCGTAGAGGCTCCCACCGGACCCCAACCGTCCGGCGAAGGCCACCGTGTCCACGCGGGTGGGCGTGAGCCGCAGATCGCTGTCCCAGCCGACCGGGCTCCGCCGCAGGAGGACCGTGCTATCGGCGTTCAGAGCCACCTCCACGGTCCGGGGCGACCCGTCCTCCGCCCACCGGCGGATCACCACCGGTGTGTTGGGCCGGATCCGCCTGGGGTTGACCTGCTCCTGCACCGCCAGGGCCAGCCTGCCCCGCTCGGAAGCGGGGAGCTCGGCGCGGGCGAAGACCTCCGACAGGGTCTCCCCGTGCCGCACGAGCCGGGTGGTCATCAGCTCGGCGGGCGGGGCGTACACCGGTGCCAGGGTCGGCGCCGTCTCGGCCGGGTCCGGGGGCTCCGGGTACACGACGGCGACCCCTGCGGCCAGCAGGCCCAGGACGCCGATCAGGTAAGCCCAGAGGCGGGTCTTCATCGCTCTCTCGTCCGCGTTCGCGTCAGTCCATCTGTCTCCTGATGAATGTGGGGATATCCAGGTCTGTCAACTGCTGGCGCGGCATCGGCCCCTCCGGCGGCCGGGGGAACGGGATGTCCTCGACGTAGTCGCCGACACCCCCGTTGGACGCCGAAGCCTGGATCCCCGCCGGCTCACGGACCCGGCCCCCGCCCTGGCTGCTGCCGGCGCCCGGCGCCGGCTGGCTGCGCGCGGCCCGGCCGTTCCGGCTCCCCGCGGACGCCATCGCGCGCTCGCGGCCGAAGCTGCCGCGGATCACGCCGCTGGCGCCCTGTTCCTCGTCCTGGACCAGCCCGGTCGCGATCACCGTGACCCGGACCTCGCCCTCGCTCTCCGGCGCGTGCACCGCGCCGAAGATGATCTCGGCTTCCTCGCCGCTGGCCTCCTGGATGATCGACGCGATGGTCGTGACCTCGTCGATGGTCAGGTCCATCCCTCCGGTGATGTTGATCAGCACGCCCTGCGCGCCCTGGATCGACACGTTGTCCAGGAGCGGGCTGGAGATGGCCTCCTGGGCCGCGTCCACCGCCCGGTTCTCGCCCTCGCCGTGCCCCGTGCCCATGAGCGCCGGGCCTCGGCTGGCCATGACCGTACGGACGTCCGCGAAGTCGACGTTGACCTCACCCGTCACGTGGATCAGATCGCTGATCCCGCGGGTCGCGTGCAGCAGCACCTCGTCGGCCTTCTTCAGTGCGTCGCGGAAGGACGTGCCCTTCCCCACCACGCTCAGGAGCCGCTCGTTCGGGACCACGATCACCGTGTCCGCGGTGCGCCGGAGCTCGGCCAGCCCCTGGTCCGCCTGCCGCATCCGCTTCCGGCCCTCGAACAGGAACGGCCGGGTGACCACGCCGATGGTCAGCGCGCCCATCTCCCGGGCCATCTCCGCGATGATCGGAGCGGCGCCGGTGCCGGTGCCGCCGCCCATCCCCGCGGTGACGAAGACCAGGTCGGCCCCCTGCATCGCGCGACGGACCTCGTCCCGGCTCTCCTCGATCGCCTGCCGCCCGATCTCGGGCCGCGCGCCGGCGCCCAGACCCCGCGTCAGCTTCTTGCCGATCTGGATCTTGAGCTGCGACTTGGACTGCTTCAGCGCCTGGGCGTCGGTGTTCACGCTGATGAACTCCACGCCCTCCAGGTCCTCGTCGATCATCCGGTTCAC
>JAWVYT010000434.1:0-2723 GCA_033722595.1 Longimicrobiales bacterium | reverse complement strand
GAGAAGCGCGCTCCGGGAGGTGGTCGCGCGGCTCGACGAACGGCCGGCGCCGTTCGCGGTCCAGCGACCCGACGGCCGGCTCGACACGCTGGAGCTGACCCGTACCCGATTCGGCAGCGTGCTCCGCACGCTCCTCCTGTCACCGGCCGGTGGCGCCCAGGTACCGTACCTGATCCACCTGGCCGGGGCCGGCGAGTGGGACCGTGTGGGCGGGCTGTACGTCCGGCTGGCGGGCGGGACCGATGCGGCCGTGAGCCGGGGCCTCTTCCTGTCGGTCGTCTGCGCCGAGGGTGCGGCCTTCCTCACGCCGGCGGAGGTCGAGGCGGCGGCCGAGGGCACGTTCTGGGGTCCGGGCTGGCCGCTGTCGATCCTGGAGCAGTGCGCGGAGTGGCCCCGTGGCAAGCTGCCGGAAGGGTGGCGGGCGGCCCCGGAGGGCGATACGCCGTTCCTGCTGATGGCGGGCTGGCTCGACCCGATCGCCGCGCCCGGGTGGGCGGAGTCGCTGACCCGTTGGATGCCGAACGCCCGTCGCGTGCTGGTCCGCGAGGGCCACCACAACTTCGAGCTGGGCGCGTGCGGCCGGGAGACGCTGGCCCGCTTCTACGACACCGCGGACGCCATCAATCTCGACGTCTCCTGCATCGCGGCCGCCGCGAGGCCGCCGTTCGTGCTGCCGTGACGGACCTCCCGGGCGCCGGCCCGGCCGAGGGCGAGGTCGATCTCGGCGCGTCGGGGCCCGCCGCAATAGACACGGTGGAGCCGCCCCGGCAGGCCCGCTCCCGCCGGAGCTACCACCGGCTGCTGGAGGCCGCCGCGGAGCTGCTCGCGGACCGGTCGTTCGACGACATCACCGTCGACGAGATCGCGGAACGGGCGGGGTACACGAAGGGTGCGTTCTACGCGCGCTTCGACAGCAAGGCCGCGCTGCTGCGGCACCTCGTCGCGCGGCTCACGGATGGCGCCATGGACGCGTGGGACGACTTCCTCGAGCCGGCAGGCTGGTCCGGGGCGTCGCCCGAGGAGGTCGCCGAGGCCTTCGTCCGTCGGCTGTGGGCCGTGTACATGAGGAGCGGACACGTCATGCGGGCAGTCGACCGGGAGATCCGACTCGGCGGCGACCCGACAGTCCGGGCCACGATGGCACGGCTGAACGAGCGGGTGGCGGCCGGGTTCGTGGCGCTGATGGAAACGCGCCGCGCGGAGCTCCCGCGGGCCGTGCGGTCGGATCTCGACGGCGCGTGCCGCTACTGGCTCATGGCGCTGGCCGCCGTGCTCCGGGCGGCCTGCTTCGATCCTGACACGGGGCTCGGCGGCGCGACGAACGGTGTGGCCGACCGCACGATCCGGCTCATGGTGCCGTACCTGACCCGGGAGTGATCGCCGCACCGCCCCTTGCGCCGTCCGCGGCTCCGGAGCATCCATTCCGTAGCCCCTCTCCCGCGCATCCATGATCCTGCATCCAGTCGCCTGGCTCGTCCTGATCGTCGGTGCCATCCTGATCGTGTGGTTCACGATGCAGGACGACGACGGCTAGACGACGCCCACGGCTCTCGACCTCCTCCAGCGACGCGTTCTCCCGCGCCTCACCGGCGCCCGAAGCGTCCGGCGCGACCCGACGCTCCGCGCCCTGCTGCAACTTTCCGGGCCGGTGACTCGTTGTGTACAGCAGCCGGTCACCGAAGCGAGTCCCATGGATGCAGCATTGATCGCGGCCGCACGCGACGGGGACGAGGGCGCGTTCCTCGCCCTGTACGAGCGGCACGCCGGCCGGGTCCGTCGTCTGGTCGAGAGCTGGGTAGGCGACCCGGTACTGGCGGGCGACCTGTGTCAGGAGAGTTGGCTCAGGGCGTTCCGTGGGCTCGGTGCGTTCCGCGGGGACGCGGAGTTCGGCACCTGGATCCATTCCATAGCCCGGAACGTGGTGGCGAGTCGAGGGCGCACGTTCCGGCGTCGGAACGAGCTGCTGGAAGAGTGGTGGCTGCCCCGGGCCGCGGCAGGGCCGGAGCCGGTCGAGCTCCGGGTCGATCTGCGTCGGGCCGTGGACGCGCTGCCGCCCGGCATGCGTCGGGTCCTCTGGCTCCACGACGTGGAGGGGTGGACCCACACGGACATCGCCGTCGCGCTGGGCGTGGCGCCGGGCACCTCGAAGAGCCAGCTGTTCAAGGCGCGGGCCCGGCTTCGGGAGATCCTGAGCGGGCACACCTCGACGTGAACCCTGCGATGCCCGTACACTTCCGGTGGGCGTAGACGCAACACCGGAATCCGAGCCATGTCATCTGAAGCATATCCCGGCCTACGGCGCCTCCTCCGCGGGGGCGCCGGTCTGGCTTTCGTCCTACTCTTGGCCATCGCCTGCCGCGACCCGGCGGGCCCACCGCCGACGCTGGAGTCCGGCGTGGTATCGTTCACGTACACCGGCGTGCCGTTCGCCGCCGAGGGCCGGTGCTACTGGGCGCAGGGCTACCCCGCAGCGGACTCGTCGTGCTCGCTGGCGCTGGACCTGGGGGACACGATCCGGATCCGCGGCGTGCGGGACCCCGGCACCAACCGGTGGGTCCACATCAACCTCGAGTTCCCGGAAGACGGCTCGTGCGCGGCGCCCGACGCCTGCCGGATCGCCTTCGACTACCTGACGCCGGTGGGGAAGGTGCGCGCGTCGTTCCGGTCCCGGGACGCGACCGTGGTGGTGTCGGAGGAGTCGGAGCACCGGATGGCCGGCACTT
>JAWVYT010000433.1:0-2725 GCA_033722595.1 Longimicrobiales bacterium | reverse complement strand
GATGCGACCGTCCACCACCGCCAGCTTCCGGTGGTTGCGCAGGTCCAGTCGGGCCACCGCGGCGCGCAGGAAGTTGACCGGGAGCGCGCCCACGAGCTCGACGCCCGCGTCCCTCAGCCGGTCCGCCATACGGCCCCGGAGAAACCGGCGGCTCCCCGCCGCGTCCAGTAGCACGCGGCACGAGACGCCCCGACCCCGGGCACGGACCAGGGCCTCGACCACCGACAGGGTGATCGGATCGTTGTTGTAGTCGTCCGCGATGTAGTAGAGGAGATGGCAGTGGTGGCGGGCGTCGTCGATGTCCTCGACCAGCCGGCTGAAGAGGGCGTCCGGGACGTCCACCAGCTCGAGTCGGTTGCCGCCACGCGGCTCCCGTGCGCCTACCGCCCCGGCCAGGTTCGCGACCAGACGGTGCCGACCCTCGACCACGGCCTGCCCGTGCTCGGCGAACTGCCGACGCAGCTCCGCCGACCGGGTCATGGCCCCGGCCAGGTCCAGGTACTGTCGCGACCGGTACCGACCGAGCCGGATCTCGCCGAACAGCAGGTACCCGACAGCGCCCAGGAACGGGACGAACGCCACGACCACCAGCCACGCCAGCGCCGCGTTCGCCGACCGCTTCCGGGTCACCACGACCACGAACATGACGATCCGGACCGCCCACTCCGCTACGAAGAGCCACCGCATGACGGATCAGGATAGCGGACGCCCGGGACGCTCGCTACCGCCGCCCGGCCTCCTCCAGCACCCGGCGGAACTCCTCCAGCGGCGCAGCGCCTTGCAACCGCTGCCCGTCGATGAAGAACGTGGGCGTCGCAGACACCCGCGCCGCCGTCGCGATCCGCTCCGCACGCGACAGCCGCTCCCCAGGGACGCCGCGCTCGTAGCAGCCGGAGAACGCCGAGCCGTCGCCGCCGGCTTCCTCCACGTACCTTCGGAAGTGGGCCGCAGGGTCTCCGGACCGCCACTCCGGCTGATGCCGGAACAGCGTCATGTGCACCGACCAGAAGACCGCTCGACCCTGCTCCGCGGCGCACGCCGAGGCCAGCGCCGCCGCCTCGCTGTTCCCGAACTTGCCCAGGACGAACGGCATGTGGACCCAGCGCACCCGACCCGTGTCGATGAACTCCGCGTACAGCTGCGGGAAGGTCTCCCGGGTGAACCGGCTGCAGTAGGAGCACCCGTAATCGCTGAACTCCACCACCGTCACCGGCGCGTCCGGCTCGCCGAGCGCCTGCCCAACCTCCCGGAGCTCCATCCAGTCCATATTCGGCGACGGCGCCCGCGCCACCTCCCCGGTCGGCTCCCGACCCGCTTCCCCGAGGAGCGCGTCCACGTCCGCCAGCAGATCGTCCTGTTCATACGCACCCACCACGGTCCGCCGGATCCGGCCCCGGGCGTCGATCAGGAACGACGTGGGCAGCGTGCTCGCCCCGCCGAACGCCCGGGCGGCGTGCGCCGTCCCACGGCCCACCATGTAACCGATCCCGTTCTGCTGCAGGAACCACCGGATCTGATCGTCGGGAAGCCGGTCCGTGCTCAGACCCAGTATGGTGAACCCGTCATCCGCGCGCGTCTGGTACACCCGCTGGAACCCCGGCATCTCCACCCGACAGGGCGGGCACCACGTCGCCCAGAAATTGACCAGCACCACCTGCCCCCGGAGTCCCGACAGCGACACCGTCCCCCCACTGAGGAGCGGCACATCGATCTCCGGCGCCCGCTCGCCCACCGGCTCACCACGGCCCAGCCCCAAACCGAAGCCCGCCACCAGCGCCACCGCGACGCCCACCCCCAGCACCCACCGCGACTTCCGTGTCATACGCATCCCTCGACCTCATCCCTCCCTCAGCACCTCACCCTGCATACATTACTATATACCTAATTAGCACTACAGAAAAGCCACGCCCTCAACCCAATCCTCTCACCTGTATCTGCGACTCTCGACTCTCGACTCTCGACTCTAGACTCTAGACTCTCGCCTCCGCCTCAGCAGATCCGCGGCAGCTGCTCCCCCGACAGCATCTCCACGACCCGCATCCCGCCGATCCGGCTCTTCTGGAACACCTTGCCCGGGTGGTCGTCGACCACCGTGCCGATCCGTGCCGCATCGGCGCCGAGCGGATGGCTCCGGAGCGTCGCCAGCGCCGCGTCGGCCCGATCTCCGGCCACGAACGCCACGAGCTTGCCCTCGTTGGCGACGTACAGCGGGTCGAGGCCCAGGATCTCGCACGCGCCCCGTACCTGCTCCTCCACGGGGATCGTCGCCTCTTCGAGCACGACCCCCACGCCGGCGGTGTCCGCGATCTCGTTGACGGCGCTGGCCACGCCGCCACGGGTGGGATCCCGGAGCACGTGCAGGTCGGGTCCCAGCGCGTCGAGCAGCGTCTGGACCATGGACCAGAGGGAGGCCGAGTCCGTCTCCAGCGCGGTCTCGAACTCCAGTCCTTCCCGGACGCTCATGATGGCGATCCCGTGTGTGGCGATCGGTCCGCTCACGAGGATGGCGTCGCCGGGCCGGGCCCTGGACGGGGCGATCTCGACCCCGTTGGGGATGATTCCGATCCCGGTGGTGTTGATGAAGACGCCATCGCCCTTGCCGCGGTCCACGACCTTCGTGTCGCCGGTCACGATCCGTACACCGCTCTCGGCTGCGGCGGCCTGCATGGCGGTCGCGATGGCCCACACGTCGGCCATGGGGAACCCTTCCTCGAGGATGAACCCG
>JAWVYT010000432.1:0-2732 GCA_033722595.1 Longimicrobiales bacterium | reverse complement strand
GCCCGCCGAGTTCTTCGAGCCGCACGACCGGTTCAACGAGCGGTGGCTCGAGCTGAAGCTCCGTCCCAATCGCGCCCGGCCGCCATCGGAGTACCCGTCGTGGGAGAGCCTCATGGCGGAGCAGCACGAGGTCTTCCGCCGGCACCGGGGCACCACGTTCATCGCCGCCCACCTCGACTGGATGGGGAACGACCTGGCGCGGCTGGGCCGTCTCCTGGACGAGCATCCGAACGTGGTCACCGAAGTAGCCGCCGTCGTGGCCGAGCTCGGACGCCAGCCCCGGTTCGCCCGGCAGTTCTTCATCGACTACCAGGACCGGATCCTCTTCGGCAAGGACACGTTCCGGGAGGAGGAGTTCCACACCTACTTCCGGCTCTTCGAGACCGCCGACGAGTACTTCCCCTACTTCCGCCGCTACCACGCGTTCTGGCGCATGTACGGCCTCGATCTACCGGACGACGTGCTGCGGAAGTTCTACGCGGAGAACGCCCGCCGGATCGTGCCGGCGCTGCGGTAGCGCGGGGCCCGGTTCAGGGCGCGAGCTCGGCCAGCAGCCCGCGCAGCGCGTCCAGCCCGACCACATCCGTGTCCCTGAGCGGCACGGTCCAGCGCGGTAACCCGCCGAGCTGATCGCGGATCCTCGCCAGGTACTCCGCTTCCCGCTCTCGGCGCCGGGCCAGGAACGCGCCGTCCGCCCGCTCGGGGAGCACCCGATTCACCACCAACCCGGTCACCGGGATCCCGTACCGCCCGAGCGTGTCCACGGCCCGGCGGGTCTCCAGGATCGGAAGCCGCTCGGGGATGACCACGAAGAGGAAGCCCGCCCTGTCCGGATCCGTGACGATCTCGCGGGCCACCCGGAACCGGGCCTGACGCCGCTCGAGGGCTTCGAGCACCGGGTCGGAACCGTCCCGGCGCTCGCCCGCCGCGGCTCCGGCGACGTTCCTCCACATGCGACCCAGGGAGCGCAGCTTCCGGCGCCGGGCCACGAGCCCGGACATCCACCCCTCCATCGCCTCGGGCAGTCCGAGGAGCCGGAGCGTGTGGCCGGTGGGCGCCGTGTCGAAGACGACCCGCTCCCAGTCCTCGCCAGCCCGCGGGATGATGCGGGCGAACCGGTCGAAGAGCGCCGCCTCCTCGGCCCCCGGCGAGGCCCGGGCTATGTCCACCTCCCGCTCCACCTCCTTCAGCATCCGGGGCGACGCCACATCCCGGATCCGCGCCTTCACGTCCGCGATGTACGCATCGGCCTCCCGCCGGGGATCGATCTCCATGGCATCGAGCCGCTCGGTCACCGCGGTGGGCTCGGGGCCGAGCGCGGACTCCAGGATGTCGCTCGTGGAGTGGGCGGGGTCGGTCGAGACCAGGAGCGTGCGCCGCCCGGCGTCGGCGGACGCGACGGCGAGCGCGGCGGCGATGGTGGTCTTCCCGACCCCCCCCTTCCCGCCCACGAACGTGATGGACCGGACCGGAACGCTCACTGCGCCGCCCCAGCAGTCACGGGCCCGCTGCCGGGCGGGGCACCCGGGCCGCCGGTCCCGGCGGGCTCAACAGCACCGCCAGCCTCCCTCGGGCGGGTGGTCCATGCCGACCCGCTGGTGCCACTCGTGGAGCTCCTCCATCAGGTACGGCATGAGCTCCAGCGTGTAGAACTCGGCAGGGTTCGGGACCCCCAGCGCCTCGGAGAACGTGGCCAGCAGGAACGCGTCCCGCTGCCGCGCATACCGTCGCCGGATCGCCGACCGGTACGGCGCCATCGCCACGCCCTCGTAGATCTCGGCGGCGGCCTTCAGCTTCCGGCGAATGGTGCTCCACCCGCTCATGGGTGACTCCCCGTGTGCTGCCTCGTGGCGCGATCTGCCTCCGACGGCGATCCGATGTCCCCGGCAAGTGTAACCACAGAAAGGGCCCGCGGCGAAGCGGATCGCCTCGCCACGAGCCCCGTCCCGCCAATCCAGCGAAATCCGCGTCAGCGGATGCCCGCCGATCCGCGGTCCTCTAGCCCTGCTTCTCGAACTCCCGGAGGAAGCCCTCGAAGAGCCGCAGGTGGCCCTCCTCGTCGCGCATGATCGCGATCACCATGTCCTGCGTGGTCCAGTCGAAGCCGTCGGTGAACTCGATGATCCGCGAGTAGTGCTCGATGGCACCCTTCTCGGCCTCGATCACGCCCCGGATCACGCTCACGATGTCCGTGGACTCCGCCGGCGGCTGCAGGAAGCTCTGCTCGGCCTCGAAGTCCATGGAGCCGGGGACCGTGCCCCACAGCTCCTTGATCCGCTGCGCGAACTCCTGCGCGTGACCCAGCTCCTCCTCGATGTCCTCCTCCAGCGCCTCGATGACCTCCTGGGCCCGGACGCCGTCCGGGTTCACGGAGTTGGCCGTGTAGCTCATGACCGTCTCCATCTCCATCCAGTAGGCCTTCTTGAGCATCTCGATCAGCTGCTCGCGCTTCTCCCGGTTCTCCTCGGCCAGAACGCCACGTTCCGGGGCCTTCGTCATAGTCGCCATGATCATCCTTTTTTTGCGTTATGGGGCTCCAGTTTCACTGCTGAAAGGAGCAAGTTCCGGACCGCGAGAACCGGGGATCGACGACCGGCCGCTCCGGGGCGCCGGGAGCCCTGAATGCCGACGCGTCGCTAGGGCCGCGAGGCCGGCTCCTCCTCCCCGGATTTCGCCCGCCCCAGGGTCGCGCGGATAGCGCTCACGGCCTCGAGGATGAGCCAGATCTCGAG